>CANHVE010000021.1 GCA_947464015.1 Saprospirales bacterium
CGTATACAAGCAACTCCCAACAACCAATAGATAATGTAAATAATATCAGCCTGCTCATATACCAGTATAAACGAACCAATTAATTGAACAATAAAATAGCTTATACCATAGTAGATTAATTCGTTTTTTTTCTTAAATAATAAAAAGGCATTTTCTATGATAAATGCTGGATTATTAATGAGGATATAGCAAACTAAAGCATATAAATAAGATTGTTCTATATATGGATGTATGAAGTTACTAATTAGAAGTATTACTACCATTCCAATACTAATAAATTGAATAGCGGCGAAAGCCACTTTTATATTTTTCTTTTTTGTTTCTTCTTGTTGATCGTCAGATAAGATGGTGCTGAAAATAGCACTTAACCAAAAAAAACTAAATACACTTGAAAACAATAAAAAACTTTCATACAGACCGATTTCTTCTTTAGAATAAAAGTATTTACTAAAGAAAATGGTGGGTATAATCATAGAAGCATATCTCAATAATTGAAATAGCTGATAGGAGTTGATATATTTAATTATTCTATTTAACAAAAAAGTATATTGTATATTAGCAAATATAAATCTTCATATGCAAAAATATTTTATAATTCTACTAATTGCTTGTCAATTCCCATTATGGGCTCAAGAAATAAAAAATGATTACTTGACACTTGTACCTGT
Source organism: Saprospirales bacterium (assembly GCA_947464015.1). Lineage (GTDB taxonomy): Bacteria > Bacteroidota > Bacteroidia > Chitinophagales > CAMDFR01 > CAMDFR01. The sequence goes on from CANHVE010000021.1 coordinate 669, forward strand.
TGCACAAGAAAAGAATGATGCACCCACATTACAGCTTACATCACCTACTACTGGGTTATCATTGAATAAAGGAGAAACAAACTTCCAATTTAAAGTTCAAAATTATGAATTGAAAATTAAAACTCCTGATGCAGATATGAAATTATGTGCTAATTCAAAAGATGGACAGCATATTCATTTTATATGGAATAATCAACCGTATACGGCCTTATATGATACATTTATTAAAAAAAACGTAACTGATGAAAACAATGTAATGCTTGCTTTTTTGTCTCGTTCTTATCATTTAAGTTTGAAAAATAAATCGGCTTATGTATTAAAAGCATTTTCATCCAGTACAAGTAAAAATACTTTTGATGTAAAAGCACCACATATGTTTTACAGTAGACCAAAAGGAGATTATATTGGTCCAAAAAATATTCAAAAGATTTTATTGGATTTCTATTTAGTGAATTGTACGCTATCTGTCAATGGATATAAGGTAAGAGCAACAATCGATGGGTTAGAATTTATGCTTACAACTTGGCAAGCCTATACGATTGAAGGATTGAAAGAAGGTAAACATGAAATTAAATTAGAGTTACTAAATAAAAAAAATGAGTTGGTTAAAAGTCCCTATAATCCAGTAACGAGAAGCTTTGTAACGGCTAAGGAAGAACCATTAGCTCCTAAATAATGAATTAATATTTGCAATTTTATTTTATATAAAAATTTCTATTTGTATATTTGCACTGAAATTAAACGGTGGTTGTAGCTCAGTTGGTTAGAGTATCGGTTTGTGGTTCCGGTGGTCGTGGGTTCGAATCCCATCAGCCACCCACTGTTAAAAAGCCTTCAAGTAATTGAAGGCTTTTTTTATTTTGTATAAATGATAAAAATGATATACATCATAAATGCAATAAGTAGCATAATTATAATACTTGTTCGAATGGTTTTGGATATATCTTTAATAGGAGTATTTAATTCAACATCTGATTCTGTTAAAATTCCACCTTCTATAAATAGTTTAATGGCTTCAGCTTCATCTGTTCTATTTACAAATAATTTGATGCCATTGGCTCCTTGACCTAGATGAGGAAAGGTATCTGATATAGCAGACTCTTGTAAATAATAAGGTATGTCATTCGCTTCTAAAACCCCAACAGCATTGGTCGTTTCAAAGGAATGTGTAAAAGATTTGATCATCACTAAATCCATATTAGTAGTATTAAATTTAATTTAAATAAGCTAAAAAAGATTTAGTCTTTAGTTAGATTATTTAGGAGAAAGCAGCTACTCTCGAACGGATATTCTCTAAGTTGCCTTTAGGAATAGCATTGATGAGTTTTTTAGTATATTCATGTTGAGGATCAGCATAGATCATATCACTAGCACCCATTTCTTCAATTTTACCTTTATTCATCACTATCATACGATCGCTCATTTGTTTCACAACACTTAAATCGTGTGAAATGAAAATATAAGTGAATTTGAATTCCTCTCTTAATTCCATCAATAAGTTTAATACTTGTGCTTGAACAGATACATCTAATGCAGATACGGATTCATCACAAATGATAAAACTTGGATTTAAAGCAAGTGCACGTGCAATACAGATACGTTGACGTTGACCTCCAGAAAATTCGTGAGGATAACGACTGAATTGATTTTCATTCATATTCACTCGTCTCAACAATTCCATCACACGTTCTTTACGAGCTTTGTCGTTGCCGTGTAAACCATGTACTTGCATAGGTTCCATAATAGCACTACCTATAGTCATTCTTGGATTTAAAGAAGAATATGGATCTTGGAAAATAATTTGCATTTCTTTTCTTAAATCTTTCATTTCTTTATCTGAAAGATCTAATAAATTTCTTCCTTTATAGATGATTTCACCACTATGTGCAGGAGCTAAACGTAAAATGGTTCTACCTAAAGTAGTTTTACCACAACCACTTTCTCCAACTAAACCAAGGGTTTCGCCTTCATAAACATTAAAACTTACATCATCCACTGCTTTAACATAATCAAGCACTTTTCCAAACATGTTTTTGCTAGTTGGATACCAAGTTTTTAGATTTTTTACTTCTAATAATGGTTTTTGAGCCATTAATTTTTCTCTACGAGCGTCTGTAGTACTTTGTGATACAGTCACCGTTGAAATCGCTTTTTCTACAGTCATGTCAATTGGAATGATTTGACCATTCTCTTCTTTCATAAAATCTGCAACGATTGGCATTTTACTTAAACGACGATCTAAAGAAGGTCTACAAGCCAAAAGGCCTTTAGTATATGGATGTTGAGGATTAGAGAAAATTTCTAAAACCGTACCTTGTTCCACAATTTTACCTTTATACATCACGATAACTCGATCTGCAACTTCAGCAATAACACCTAAATCATGCGTAATAAATACAACTGAACTATCTGATTCTTTTTTCAAATCGTTCATTAAGTCTAAGATATATTTTTGAACGGTAACATCTAACGCTGTTGTAGGCTCATCTGCTATCAATACATCAGGATTACAACTCATAGCCATGGCAATCATCACACGTTGTTTTTGACCACCAGATAATTGATGAGGATAAGCTTTTAATATTCTTTGTGGAGTAGGAAGTTGTACTTTTTCGAACATAGTTATCGTTCTTTTTTCAGCTTCTTCTTTACTCACTTTTTGGTGTAACATAATTGCTTCCATCACTTGGTCGCCACATGTAAACACTGGGTTTAAAGAGGTCATTGGCTCTTGAAAAATCATCGAAATATCATTTCCTCTAATTTTTCTCATATCAGCTTCTGATATAGTACGTAAGTCGATTTGAGTACCATCTTTTTTGTGATAAATCATCGATCCACCCGTAACCATACCTGGAGGATTGGGGATTAAGCGCATTAAACTTAAAGAAGTAACAGATTTACCTGAACCTGATTCTCCTACAATACCTATAGTTTCGCCTCTATATAAATCAAATGAAATATCATTTACTGCTTTAACTATTCCTTCTTCTGTTTTAAATTCTGTAACAAGATTTTTAACTTCTAATAATAATTTTTTATCCATTTCTTTTTTCAGTAATTGGGTTTAAAATTAAGCTAATAAATTCTTTTTGACAAATACATACTATTAACTTTGCTGAATAATTAATTAATATGAATATTGAAGCACTTATCAAAGAAGCATTATTAGAAGATATAACTGACCCAACAGGGATAATTCCAACAGGCGACCATTCGTCCTTAGCCATTTTTGGTCATCAAAGTCACGGATATGCTCAATTATTAGTGAAAGAAGATGGAATACTAGCTGGGGTTGATTTGGCCAAACAAATTTTTGCAGAAGTAGATCCAACATTGGAAATTGAATATTTGAAACTTGATGGAACACCAATCCATAAAGGAGATATCGTATTAAAAGCAAAAGGGAATATCTTATCATTATTACGTGCTGAACGATTGGTGCTAAATTTTATGCAACGCATGAGTGGTATTGCTACCACCACTACTAAATACGTAAATGCTGTTGCCGGAACCAATTGTAAAATATTAGATACGCGTAAAACGACTCCAAACTTGCGAGCCATTGAAAAATGGGCTGTTAGAATAGGAGGGGGCCATAATCATCGATTTGGTTTATACGATATGATCATGCTAAAAGACAATCACGTAGATTTTGCAGGTGGGATTACTAATGCGATTGAATATGCGAATGCATATAAATCCAAACATCAATTATCCATCCAAATTGAAATTGAAACCAGAAATCTAGAAGAAGTGAAACAGGTATTGGCCATAGGAAATGTACAGCGAATTATGTTAGATAATTTTTCGCCAGCATTAGTTAAAGAGGCAGTAGTACTTATTGATAAAAAATATGAAACGGAAGCTAGTGGTGGAATTACTTTAGATACTATTAAGGACTATGCTGCAACTGGAGTTGATTTTATTTCGGTAGGGGCACTTACACATTCAGTGAAAAGTCTAGATTTAAGTTTTAAAGCCTTTATAAACGAATAGACTAAAAATAGAAAAACCCCACAAATGTGAGGTCTTTCTATCTATTTTAAAACAATTAATTTAGTTCTATTTCAAACTATTGTTGGAAAGTGACATATCTTTGGTTCTGATAGTTGATTCAATACTTGCTTTTCTAATAATATCTTCTCTATTTGAACTATTATCTTTTAAAGAATTTGTATTATTTACTACACTGAAAACAATCTCAGATTGGTTACTTTGAGCTGTATTCTTGTCCATTTCAATCTTTCCTAATTTAGTAGTATTATTTGCTAAAGAAACAAGGCTAGTTGAGATTAGTGCTATTAGAAGTAGATTTTTCATAATTCATTTATTTTATATGGTCTGTTACGCTTCAAAATGTAAAAGGTTACAGAAAATCTAGAATATTTTTATTTATTTTATTAAGTAATTGAAAATCAGTTAAATAAATTATTTAGAAGCTAATGCATCAGAGTTATAATTATCAATAAATTCTAATGCTCGAGTTATTCTTTCCTTTTTTGGTAGTTGTTGGTACTTTTCAAGTAATGGTTTATTATCGGTAATGAACATGATGACGCTCATATCAGTTAAATCTACTGGATACATATTTAAAGAATTACCAATTTTATATTTTTTTACTCCATCTATAGTTGCCTCATATACGATGAGTTTACCATATTTAGCTATTTTATAGAAGATAAAATCAACACTTCTAAAAAATAGGCCTTCTGCATTTATATAGCCCCATGTATTTTTGCTTGTTAATGTAACTTTACTATATCCATAATAAAATACAATTTCTGTATTAGATTCAGATACAAATGAATTTATTTTATTGGGTTCATTCTTTAAATATTCTTGTAAAGAAGTGAAGTAACAAGGCGTGGCTAACGAATCTTGTGCATAGCTATGACTCACTATAAAAAGTAAAGTTAGGAACAATAAACGTTTCATTTGGTATGGTATTTACCTCATTTATACGTATTTAATGTTTTTTGGTTACGAAAAGCTTAAATCGCTAATAGCATTACTGCATTACAACCACCAAATCCGGATGATAATTTCAAGGTATGTCTAATATTAACAGCTTGATTCTGTTTAATTATATGGATTGGATAATCTGTTTCAATACAACCTAAAGAACGAATTAATAGCTGGTTTTGCATACTTAGAACGCTAAAAATGATTTCTGCAATTCCTGCAGCTCCTAATGTATGGCCAATATATCCTTTAAAGCTATTGATGGGAACATGATTTAATTGTAAAGATTCAATCGCTTTGCTCTCCATTTCATCATTATATATGGTTGCAGTACCATGAGCAGAAATAAAATCAATGTCACTGGCTGAAACTTGAGCTTCTAGCATACTTTCTTTTATAGCAATAGCTAATCCATCGCCAGTTCTGGATGGTCCAGAAATATGATTTGCATCATTACTAGTAGCACTCCCTTTAATATAAACGTCGTTTTTACTTAAATTGCTTTGACTCAATAATACACTAGCTACACATTCCCCTATGTTTATACCCTCTCTATTTTTATCAAATGGCATACAGATTTTCTTACTCAAGGCTTTGAAAGAAAGAAATCCTTCCACCACAAATGCCGATAGAATATCTACTCCACATACAATGATATTCTTATAATGACCATGTTCGATATGTTTTTTTGCATATTCAACTGCCATCACACCCGACACACATGCATTTGACAACACTACTGGTGTATGTTTACATTTAAAATAATGTTGAATGCTTGACGCCATAATTCCTAATCGAGCCCGTTGTCGATCAAAAGCTTCTTCTTCATTTAATAAATGAATATTTCCTTTCGTAGTAGAAAGTATAAGTAAAAAATCTTTCGCTTGTATATCTACTTCTACTTGAGCTAATGTGTTTTCAATACTCTGTATAACCAAGTTTTCTAAAATCGTATATGCTGGATTGGTTGGTTGTATGCTTTGTATTTTCCCTAGTGGTAATTCTTCATTCTTAAAAGCATGTAAACGTATTCCACTTTGATTGTTTACTAATGCATTCCAATTGTTTTCAACTCCAATTCCTAAAGGAGAGATGATATCGTATGCATTAATATAAACAGGATTTGACATGAGTGCTTATAATTGTTTTTTCCATTGGTGATAAAATTCAGGAACTTCTAAACAGAGTTCATTTTGATCATCCATAAAAATCTGTATAGTTTCGCCACAAGCAACTAATTCCATGGCTTCATTAAATATCTCGGTAAGAAAAATTATTTTGGCAGCATCTGTATGAATAAAAGTAGTATTGATTGTTGCTTTTTCACCATATTTCAGTGGTTTTTTATATTCGCAATTAATCTTTACGATAGGAATGGTATATCCCTTTTTTTTGATATCTAAATAAGAAATACCATACATTCTACCAAATGCTTCTCTACCATCTTCCATATATTTGATATAATTGCCATGCCATACAATATGGAGTGAATCTACTTCACTAAAACGTACATCAATAGTAATGCTATGTGTAGGGCCTTTGGGTAATGCTTTTATATCTTTTAATCTCATAAATCTTAGCAAATATACGATAGATAGGTTTAATTAATAAGTTCGAGCTTGTTTGAGATAAAGCTTTCTACTGTCTTTATCCAACTTGAACTCAATGTCCATCGCAAAGTTATAAATGCTAAATTCTTCATATTGTTTATTTAATTGAAAGAAAAAATGGTCTCTTATCGCACTTAAATACTTGGCCAACAGTTTGATTTCATCCATATTTAATAAAGTTAAGCCATCATTCAAACTAGAGTGAGAAATATAATCTAGCGCTATATCGTTGCTAGGTCCGGTGAAAGATGTAAATTTGATTAAAAATTGTTCAGGTACTTCATCATTCTTAGGAAGCACTACACTATTTTCTCCTTTTTGAATATTGATGGTGAAAGCAGGATACCCACTTCTATAAAGGTCTTTAGTGATAGCCACTCCATTTGCTTCTTCAGTACCAAAAGCTCGATGCACTAATATTCCCATAGCCAGATTTTCTTGATTGATATGTGCGTTCATTCGTTCTTCAAAAGCACGCAGAGACCATAAACTGGCCCAAACTTTTTTAATGGCTTGATCTATTTTTTTAGTACTATCTACTAAACTACCCGTTTTAGAAGTGTATAAACCCGCTCCAGTAAAACCTTCTATGTCTTCTGCATTCGTTGACGATCTAAAACGAAAAGAGGTATAAGGTGATTTTTCTTTTAATTTTGCTACTACCAATTGATAAAAATGTTCATTCAGTGGTTTGCTTAGAATGCTATCTTGTAAAGCTTTTAAATAATAACTGAGAAGTGTTCTATTTTGAATAATACTATCCTGTTGCAAAATAAAATCTATTTGTTTTTGAATATTATTTTCGATTAGATGTTGTTTATAATAAAAGAATGGAATAGCAAAAGCTCCTTCGGGTAATGGAATTTTAGATTCATCATCTAGTCTAATTTTATCTAATTCACCAAAGTTGGAAGCCTTTCCACCAAAGGTGTTCACGTTATTCATCTGGATGAATTGAATGTCTAATAAACGATTTTCTTTTAAATTACATCTCAATTGTTGTAAAGGAATGACAGTTTTGTTTTTCCAGAATTTTTCAGCTTCTTCTAGAGAAACTTCAGTAATATAAAAACTGTCCATACGCACTTCATATCGTACCAGTTTACCAATTAATTGATTGAGATGACTATTCTCCCAAGCATACTCATAAGCACAATTAGGCGTTTTACGATTTTGCGATAATACATTAATATGTGATAAAGGGGTTTGGAATTTGGTGGTGATGATTCCTTGACAGAAAGGGATATCATTGGGTAAAAAATCAGTTAGAATGATATCCTTTGTCTGAAAAATATGTTTATCAAATTCTTTTTTACTTACTTTTTGTAAATAGCCATAAGACACTTCACAAACCATGGCCTGATAGGTTTGATTGGCATATATTTCATCAATACTGATGATGTTTTTAGGATCAATATTTTGTAATTTATGATCCATATTCGCATTGTCTAATAAGAATAATTGCTCTTTGAAATACACATTATATCGTACCATATTATACATATTACTTACTAAATTGGCTGAAATTTTATCATCTGCAAAAAACTCTAAAGTATAGATATCACTGGCCTTGAAATGATTTAAGTTGGCTAGAATATAATCGCGTTTATCCGTTTCGCCGTATTCAGTATAATTAAACGTAATTATATCTTTTTTGCAATTTAATACAGCAGTACAAAAATCATAATGAAATTTGTACTGTGTCGAATTGATGAAATACAATTTATCTGTTTTTAAATCGTATACCAATTTTACCGCATCTACTTGAGCATAATTATTAGATAGGGGAGCACTTTGTAAGCTTTTAAATTCCTCTATTGTATTAATATTAAAGCGATAACGAACTTGATTATTGCTTGACTCTATTGGGAAATGTTGCGCCAAGAGATTCGTGGAGCAGAATAAAACAAGAAGATATATAACAACTGATCGATTCATTTAAAGGGAATGTTTACTAAGATAGAAATTTCTCATTTTTTCATATTTAGAAATTCAATATTACGTTTTAATCCACTAAATTTAGTGCGTTTGATGGCACTTTTGGCAAACAATTGATCAAACATTTCTTTATTTAAATCCTCCCAATCACTTTTGCTAAGTGCTGCAATTGTAGGATTTATCGTAAACCTATCCTCTTGATGTGCTTTTGAGCGGGCATTGATTGGGCAAACATCTTGACAGATATCACAACCATACATCCAATCTTGAATTTTGCCTTTAAATTCAGCAGGTATAATTTCATCTTTCAACTCAATTGTTAAATATGAAATACATTTACGTGCATCCATTTTATAAGGTTCGTAAAGGGCTTGTGTAGGGCAGGCATCTATACATTTAGTGCAAGTGCCACAATAATTTTTTACAGGATCAGAATAAATAAATTCTACATCACAAATAATTTCAGCTAAAAAATAGAAAGAACCTTTAGTCTTTGTTAAAGCTAGTGTATTCTTTCCAATCCAAGCAATACCAGCACGTTCGGCCCATGTTCGTTCCAACACTGGTGCACTATCCGTAAATGAGCGAATATGAATAGCACCTACTTCTTGTTTTAAATAATCGACTAAAACTTGAAGTTTGTCTTTTATAACGATATGATAATCCTCTCCATAAGCATATTTCGCTATTTTGTATGGCATTGTAGTAGCAACATCATTTTCTGGGAAATACGAATAACTAAGCGAAATAACTGATTTGGCACCTTCTACTAATAAGCGCGGATCAAGGCGTTTGTCGAAATGATTTTCCATATATTTCATTTCGCCATGCAAGCCTTGTTGCAACCATTTTTCTAATTGAATAGCTTCTTTTTCCAAAAAAGTAGCTTTAGAAAAACCAATATCTGCAAAACCTAATGATTTTGCTTTTTGTATAATTTTTTCGCTTATAACAAAAGGATGATTCAATTTATCACAAAATTAGATAAGACAATATTACATAAATTCTATTTGGCTTACTGAAGTAAATTGGTTCTACCTAAAGAATAAATGAATTATGCATATTCAATCTATTATTTAGTTGAATTTAATTAATTTTGTATAAGAATAATGATACACCCTTTAAAAAATTACATACGTTATTTTAACTATATGCGCGCTGTTTTATGGCGCCATCATAAGAAAAGTATAATACAATCCATTATTGCTACTATACTTTTTGGATTGGGCATATATTTGATCAATTTGTTTTTTTACGATATTCAATTTTGGGATAAATTTTTATTTCATCAAGAAGTATTTACTTTTTTTTGTGAATACACGAACCCAAAACTATTAATTCGTCAGCCTATAAATACATTCACCAATATTGTGTATCTGGTAAATGCAGTATATTTCTTAAACAGAGGGATTAATGATTATGTGAAAAAAAATGCATATAATTTAATAACGGCACATCCATTTTATTCTTTTACCTTAAGTGCTATATCTCTGTATACTTTTTGTGGTAGTACATTTTATCATTCCTCATTAATTTCTGCTGCTTCTACAATTGATTTTTCAGCTGTTTATAGTGTTTCCTTATTCCCCCTCATGTATTTTACCCATCGAATATTTTTATATGTTTTAAAGCTTCCTACTTATACTCGTCATCGTACAGGCTTAATTATATTAATCAGTAGTTTTACCACAATTTACCTCTTACTTACTTTTGTGTTTTCGATGAAGTATATTCATCAATTAGTCTTGTTATTTATTATCCTCACTATGTTATTTGGATTTATTTTAGAAAAAACGGATAAAGGGAAAACCAATAAATGGTATTTAATTCTTACAGTTATTACAATTACGATTGCGGTGATTTTTTTTAAATTTGATATGGAGAAAATATTATGTAATCCCGATTCTTGGATACAACCACATAGTATTTGGCATATATGCAATGGATCAGCTGTTTTTTACTTTTATTTATACATTCGAAGTGAAGGATATATCCCACATCAGGATAAAAAAGTATTGGCTTTAAAAGATGAACATTTAAACAAAAATGATTGATTCTATGTCGTTTAGTTTTTTTTAAAACCGAATTGACATTAAAGACTCATTTTTAACTTAAATAATAGCCCTTGTACCATAGAATAATCTTACATTTGCATTTTAATTAAGATATGAAAAAACTACATATAATCGGATTAATTATCGTGGCTATTAGTATTGTTGGTATCGTATTGTTTTCGCAAGACTATACAACTTACGAAACCTTTAAAACAGCTACTGAAAAACAAGGAAAAGATATTAAAGTGGTAGGTAATTTGGTTTTAAATAAACCAATTGATTATAATCCAGCAAAGGATGCCAATCTATTTACTTTTTACATGAAAGATAAAGATAATGAAATTAGAAAAGTAATATTTAAAGGTGCTCAACCACAAGATTTCAGACGATCAGAACAATTAGTATTAACAGGTAAAATGCAGGGAGATGAATTTTATACTTCTAATATTTTAATGAAATGTCCAAGTAAATATGTAGATAATGAAATTAAAGAAGTGAAAGAAGCAAGTGCAATGCCTGTTAAATAAATATATATGATAGAAATAATTCAAAATAATTTTGGTTCACAGGGATTCACAGGAGAAAATTTAATTCCAGGTTATGTTGGAAAATTCTTGATAGTACTGATGTTCTTCATGTCTATCTTATCTACCGTTTCTTATTTTTTTAGTATCTATACAAAAGACGAACAAGAAAAAACAGCCTGGTTAAAATTAGGTCGTATTAGTTTTTTTGTACATGGAGCCGCCATCTTAGGCATCTTCTCAACGCTTTTCTATATTATTTTTAATCATAAATTCGAATATTATTATGCATGGCGACATAGTAATTTAGCAATGCCTTTAAAATATATTATCTCTTGTTTTTGGGAAGGGCAAGAAGGTAGTTTTCTATTATGGATGTTATGGCACTTTATATTAGGTGTTATAATGATGTTTACTGCAAAAGCATGGGAAAAATATACGATGTCTACCTTGAGTTTTGTACAAGTAATACTAGGTTCAATGCTTTTAGGTATTTATTTATTTGGCAAGAAAATAGGAATTAACCCTTTTGAATTGTTACGTGATGAAATGAATAATGCTCCAATCTTTCAAAAGCCCGATTATTTGAGCTTTATCAAAGATGGTAATGGACTCAATGTGCTTTTGCAAAATTATTGGATGACTATTCATCCACCAATACTCTTTCTAGGATTTGCTTCAACTACTTTCCCTTTTGCATACGCCATAGCTGCTCTATTTAAAAAAGATTATACTTCTTGGGTAAGCAAGGCTTTACCATGGTCGGTATTTTCTTTAAGTGTTTTAGGTACAGGTATTATTATGGGTGGTGCATGGGCATATGAATCCTTAAGTTTTGGAGGCTTCTGGGCGTGGGATCCTGTTGAAAACGCATCATTAGTGCCATGGATCATTGGCGTAGCTGCATTACATACTTTATTGGTTTATAAAAATACTAAAAACGGATTACAGCTTTCTTATGTCTTTAATATACTGTGTTTCGTATTAATCATCTATTCTACTTTCTTAACTAGAAGCGGTGTATTAGGTGAAAGTAGTGTACACTCTTTTACTGACGAAGGTTTAGGTTGGCAATTGGTCGTTATGTTGGTAGTATTTACAGTGCCATCCTTTGTGTGGTATGCGTATCACGCAATAGTAAAAATGCCTAAAAACAATACTGATGAAGAAGTGAATACTCGTGAGTTTTGGATGTTTGTCGGGGCTTTAGTATTAACCGTTTCTGCCTTCTTTATTACTAAAACTACCTCCATTGAATTATGGAATAAAATATTTGATACCAAATATTCGCAACCTGTAGATATTAAATTTCACCATAATAAAATTCAATTATTATTTGGAATTACAGTAGCTATATTCACTGCCATTACACAATATTTAGGTTATAAAAGAAGTAATTATAAAGGACTGAACTGGATGTGGGGCTCCTTGGGTATTGCTGTGATTTTAACTATTGCATTAGTATTTGTTTATGAGTTGTTTCCAGATGCGAAACAACATCCAAATTTCGCAAGTTATTATTTAAGTATTGGCAATATATTGCTCTTGTGTGCTGGACTTTTTTCCATTTTTGCGAATGCGGCCTATTTATTTCAATTTCAAAAAAAGCAATTATTACAAAGTGGAGGTTCTGTAGCACATATAGGATTTGCTTTGATGTTAGTGGGTATTGTCATTTCACAATACAAACAAGAAGTCATTTCAACTAATTTGTCGAATATGGCCATCAGTCAATTAGATGAAAAAACAAAAAATGAAAACTCCTTGATGTATAAGGGAATGAGCGTGGCCATGAATGATTATATCGTTACTTATAAATCGAAATATCAATTAAACGATAAAACTTTTTTTAAAGTAACTTATGAAAAATGGGATGAAAAAGATGTCTCTGTCATCAATAAAAAAAATATCGCACATCCTATCGATTTTGAATTAGAACCATTTATGCAACGAAATGGTAAATCGGGCGATTTAGTGTCAAATCCAAGCACTAAACACTTTTGGAATAAAGATATATTTACAAATGTCACTTCGTTTAATGCAGACGAAGGAAAAGAATCTGCAGCACAATTTGATACCTTATCTATTCATGATACTTTCTTTACTTCTAATGTATACGTAGTGCTTGATAGTTTAGTTGGAAACCCACCTATCGATTCTATTCAGTACACGAATAGTTTATTTGGAATTGGAGCTTATTTCACCATTAAAGACATGAATGGAGGTACCTATACAGCTATACCAACGTATTTAATTGATGTAGCACATGGCAACATAGTGAAAAGTAATCCATTTAATAATAGTGATGCAGGAGTTAAAATCCAAATCGAAAATATTATGCCCGACCAACGTAAAATTCTAATTACGTATGCCGAAATTAAAAAGCCTAATGAATTTATAATTATGCGTGCAATTGTATTTCCTCAAATCAATTTGGTATGGTTAGGAGCCATTATAATGGTTGCAGGTGGTTTAATCAGTACGCTCAAAAGATATCTTGAAAATAAAAGATTGAATTTATAATTGAAAATAGTAATCATAGGAAGTGGCAATGTTGCATGGCATTTAGCTAAAATAGCTAAAGAGAAATCTCATGAAATTATTCAACTAGCAAATTTCCATTCTTCTAAAATTTCGTCAGATTTTGATGCTTTTAAGATTCCCTATATTTATAATATTAATGATCTTTCTGTTGATGCAGATTTATATATTGTAGCTATTAAAGATAGTAAAATAGATAGTTTACAAATACCCTTCACGCATTTAAATAAACTATTTATTCATACTAGTGGGATTGCTTCTATTGATGTATTAAGTAAGTATAGTGTAAATTATGCTTGTTTATATCTCTTACAAACATTAACCAAAGGCATAACAACTGATTTTTCAAAAATCCCAATATTAGTAGAGGCTTCCAATGAAGAAACAAAAAGAATAGTATTAGAATTTGCTTCAACTCTTAGCACTTCCATTTATAGCTATTCACTTGAACAAAGAAGGAAATTGCATCTGAATGCAGTGGTAGTAAATAATTTCACGAATCATTTATTTCATCTAGCGCAATTATCATTAAAAGAAAATCAACTTGATTTTAATTTATTACTCCCATTAATCCAAGAAACGATTCGTAAATTAAATGATTCAAGTGCTTATGAGAATCAAACGGGACCAGCTAGACGTTATGATCTCAGTACTATAAATTTACATGAAGGGCTTTTAGATAAAGAGGAATTACTTTTAGAAATATATAGATTAATTTCTAAATCCATCATCGATACTTATCATCCAAAAGATAACTAAATGAGAGTAAAAGAACTCTTTTCATTGTTAAGATGGAAAAATCTATTAATGATTTTGGCAACTCAATTATTAGTGAAGTATCTAGTACTGAATCAAACTATTATTGCAAAATTATACTGTAGTAATGATCAGGTAAGTTTTATTTGTATCACTTTTGCAACTATACTAATTGCAGCAGCAGCTTATTTGTTCAACAATATAGTAGATATTCAAACCGATCGTATCAATCAAAAAAATACTGCGATTCATTCATTTCTAAATCCACCTAAGAAAGCAATGTTCGTTTATTATATCTTAAATATAATGGCACTAATGCTGGCTTTTTATGGATGTTATAGATTAGAAAATCTATATAAACTTGTCCTTTTTCCTATAGCAATTCTATTATTATACCTATATAATAAGAACTTTAAATCAACAATTTTGTTAGGGAATAGTATTGTGTCGATGTTGACAATGCTTTCAATCATTATGGTACCTTATTTTGAAAAAGATTTTTATAGCTTCGGACAGAATATTTATTATGCTCTTATTTTCATGTATGGCATTTTTGCTTTTCTAGTGAGTATGATGCGCGAAATAATTAAAGATATAGAAGATATGGAAGGAGATCACCAAAGTGGAATTACAACGCTCCCCACACAATTCGGCATTCTAATTTCAAAAAAAATTACAGTATCAATAGGATTAATTACATTATTCCTTTTACTGGTTTTTCTTCATCCTTTTATATTGAGTATTCCTTACAATAAATATATTATCATAACACAAATCTTATTATTGAGTGCAGGATTATTTACTCTATATAAAGTAGTTCATGCCGAAGAAAAAGATGATTTTACTCATTGTAGCGCCTATATCAAATATTGGATGCTTATAGGTATTTGTAGTATGTGTTTTATACCCAAATTTATATCCTAAATGCAATTATCAAAAAAATTAATACTCGGTTCTAAATCACCCAGACGCAAGGAAATACTCCAAATGGCAGGCATTGATTTTGAAATTAGAACCGCTAATACAGAAGAACATTATCCAGCAAGTCTCAATAATCGAGAGGTACCTGCTTATTTAGCTCAATTAAAAGCTAACGATATAAAACATACATTAGCAAACGATGAAATATTATTATGTACCGACACCATTGTTTTGTTAGACGATGTTATTTTTGGAAAACCTAAAGATTTTGATGATGCCGTGCATATATTATCTCAATTAAGTGGTAAAACTCATGAAGTAATTAGTGGTGTTTGTATGATGACGCAAACAGAAACAGAAGTTTTTTCAGAAACTACAGAAGTTACATTTACTAATTTGAGAGAAGATGATATACGGTATTATATAAATACATATAAACCATTTGACAAAGCTGGTGCTTATGCCATTCAAGAATGGATTGGACTCATGGGCATCGAAAAAATTAATGGAAGCTATTATAATATTGTTGGTTTACCTATTCATAAAGTTATTCAAGCCTTAAGAAAATATGCCATTTGAATCGCGAAATCCTTTTAGCAATGAGCTTATAAAAACTTTTGATTTTATAGATCATGCAACTATAACCAATACAATCAATGAGCTACATCAATCATTTTGTACATGGAAAAATACTACATTAACATATCGAGCTAATTATATAAATCAATTAGCAGATGCATTACATAGTCATAAAGAGGATTTAGCAACTACCATTAGCTTAGAAACTGCCAAACCTATTCATCAATCGCATGTGGAAATTGAGAAATGCATTAGCACCTGTAAATATTATGCAGCAAATGTTTCGACTTATTTAGCACCTACTATTATCAATGAACAAGCCACTATCTATTATCAACCTTTAGGTGTAATTATGGGGGTCATGCCTTGGAATTTTCCTATATGGCAAGTGATACGTTTTGCGGTTCCTACATTATTAGCAGGTAATACAGTACTGATTAAACATGCCCCATCAACTCCTCAATCATCGTTATTGCTCGAAAAAATATTTAAAGAATTAGATAGCTCCCATCAGATTTTTAAACAAGCTTTCATATCTATTGAAGATTTAGAGTTTGTTATCGCTCATCCTAATATTAAAGGGGTATCACTTACAGGAAGCACAAATGCTGGTAAAAGTATCGCTCAATTAGCAGCAAAATATTTAAAAAAACAGGTACTTGAATTAGGAGGCTCAGATCCATTTATCATTTGTAAAGATGCAGCTCTAGATTCATTAATTCAAGCAGCAGTAGATAGTCGTTGTCGTAATAATGGTCAAAGTTGTATCGCTGCTAAACGATTTATAGTGGATGAATCAATCTTACATCTATTTAAAGAAAAATTGATAAATCAATTAGAAAAATTAATATATGCTCATCCTGAAAATGAAGAAGCATATATCACCTCATTAGCCCGTCACGATTTAAAAATTAAAACGGATGAACAATTACATCAACTGGCATCCTTAGGTTTTGATTTGATTTATTCATATGATACAAAATCTTTAAGTAATAGTACCGTATTTCCTCAAGTTTATCAAGCACAAGAGGAGCGGAAATTGGAGAGGTATACAGATGAATTATTTGCACCAATTTTTTTAATCTATTCCTTTCAATCTATTGATGAAGCGATTCAATTGGCTAATAATACGGAATATGGTTTGGGTGCAAGTGTTTGGACGAACAATAAAGAATGGAAAGAACAAATTAGTATGCAACTAGAAACGGGGATGGTTTATATCAATGAAATGACGATAAGTGATGCTAAATATCCTTTTGGTGGAGTTAAAAATAGTGGTGTTGGCAAAGAACTTGGCTTTTTAGGTATAAAAGAATTTGTCAATAGTAAACTCGTTTTTACAAAATAAATAGTATTCCTTTTTTGTATTATTCCTTATCTTGCTATTAATTAAATGGCTAATTATATGGAACAAAATCCTTGGAAAATACTTTCCTCTGAAATCAAATATGATAACCCTTGGATACAAGTTGAAGAACATCAAGTAATCAACCCTGCAGGTAAAATAGGTATTTACGGCGAAGTACATTTCAAGAATAAAGCTATTGCTATCATTCCACTAGATAATGATTATAATACGTATATAGTTGGACAATATCGTTTTCCTATGAAATCCTATGAATGGGAAGTGCCAGAAGGAGGTTCGCCACATCATGAAAGCCCACTAGAAACAGCTCAAAGAGAACTTCGTGAAGAAGTGGGTTTAGAGGCTAAACATTTTCAGTTGATTCAAGAAGTTCAATTATCTAATTGTACAACCGATGAAGTAGGTTATATTTTTGTTGCCAAAGACCTAACATTTGTAGGTATGTTGCCAGAAGAAACAGAAATATTGACCATTCAAAAAATACCTTTTCAAACTTTATTTGAAAAAGCATTAAACGGTGAGATAAAAGATAATTTTTCACTTACGGCCATCTATAAAACGCATTGGTTAATTCATAATGGTCAACTCTAGTAACAGTTCATTAAGTTACAATAAAAATAATAATTTCAATCTGATTCGATTGATTGCAGCCATAGCTGTATTTATACATCATATACATCCAATCTATTTTAAAACGCCAATGTCATTCGACATAGTGAAATTTCTAATAGGTAATACTATGGGGCATATGGCTGTAAATGTTTTCTTTTTAATAAGTGGTTATTTGGTTTTACAATCCTATCTAATGCATTCTAAAATGCAATTTATTAAGTCAAGATTCCTGCGTATTATGCCTGCTTATATAGTAGTCCTATTTTTTACGGTTTTTATCATTGGTGCATTGGCGAGCAATCTTAATTTGCATGATTATTACAGCAATACAGCCACCTATAAATATCTATTAAATTGTAACCCATTCAGAATTAATTATACTATTCCTTCAGTATTTACAACTAATCCGATACCTACACAAGTAAATAACTCAATTTGGACTATCCCATTTGAAATAACATGTTATATAATACTATTTATTCTAGGTGCTATTCGTGGTTTTAAATATAAATATGTATTACCAGTATTTTGGGGGGTCTTAATAATAGCATACTATTTTGTTCCATATGCCATTGATACAACCGTCATTCCTATACTAGATATTGAATGCAATAAATTCTTTTCTTATTTTATGTATTTTCTAACAGGAATGCTTTTCTATCAGTATCGGACTAAAATTTACTATCATTGGATAGTTTGTATAATAGTATTAATTCTATGTATACTTTTTAATAAGTATGTAGTTTATGCATATTGTTGTTATGTAATGATCGCTTATATATTATTTTATATAGCTTTAAAAATACCTATTCATATTTACAATAAGTACATGAAGCATGATTATTCGTATGGCTTTTATTTATATGCATTCCCAATTCAGCAGTTATTAGCCATGTATTATCAGCAACATAAAATAGCTTATATCAATTCCATCCTTGTATCATTTGTACTAACAAGTGTGTGTGCCATTCTTTCTTGGCATTTAATAGAAAAGCCTTTTCTAAAATTAAAATATAAATAGGGGAGGATTAATTTTCGAAAGCACCTAAATAAAACCATCTTTCGGTTTTGAAATCAATGTCTTTTTGAATTTGTATCAATTCGGTACTATACTTATTGAGTTCTTCAAAGCTCGGATGCTGCGACATTAATATACTTAACTCTTCTTTGCGTGCTTCTAATTCAAATATCTCTTTCTCTAATGAATCATATTCTCGTTTTTCATTAAAGGATAATTTTTTCTTTTTTGCATTTGGATCAATACTAGGGACTTCTTCTATCTTTTTTTCTGAAACACTAGGCTGACTTGAGTTTTGATAACGATCTTTGGTCTCTTTAATTTTGAAATCTCGATATTGACTATAACTACCTGGAAAATCTTTGATGATACCATCCCCTTCAAACGCAAAAATATGATCTACCATTTTATCCATAAAAAAACGATCGTGACTCACAATGACAACACAACCTTTATAATCGATTAAAAAGTCTTCTAATACCTGCAATGTAACTATATCTAAATCATTTGTAGGTTCATCCAAAATAATAAAATTCGGATTCCCCATCAATACTTTCAATAAATACAATCTTCGCTGTTCACCTCCACTCAATTTACTTACAAAAGTATATTGCGAAGATGGTTCGAATAAAAATCGTTCTAGTAATTGAGATGCGGACAACATTCTTCCACCATTAAGCGGGATATAATCTGCTATTTCACGCACTATGTCAATCGCTTTTTTATCTTGTGCTAATTGTAAATTCTGTTGATCATAATAACCAATCTTTACGGTCTCACCAATTACAATTTTACCGGTATCTGGCTGATCTCTTCCAGTTAACATATTCAGTAAGGTAGATTTGCCAACTCCGTTATTCCCAACTATACCTACTTTCTCTCCCGGTTTAAATTTATAGGAGAAGTCTTTCATTAAATGTATACCATTATAACTTTTATTGACATGATGAAATTCAGCAATTTTCCCACCTAAACGAGGCATATTAATCTCTAATGCCATCTCTTTTTCATCAAGTCGTGTTTTAGCTACTTCTTCAATTTTATAAAATGAATCAATTCTAGCTTTAGCCTTTGTACCTCTTGCACTCGGCGAACGACGCATCCAATCTAATTCTTTACTATATAAATTTTTGGCTTTATCAATCGATGCCGCTTCAATACTTTTACGTTCTGCTCTTTTCTCTAAATAAGTAGCATAAGAACCTCTGTATTTATTAATAATGCCAGCTTCTAATTCCCAAATTTCATTACAGATATTTTCCATAAAATACCTGTCGTGTGTAACCATTAATAAAGTGATATTTCTACCTTGTAAATATTCTTCTAACCACTCAATCATCTCAATATCCAAATGATTTGTAGGTTCATCTAAAATTAAAAACTGAGGCTCACTGATCAATATTTTAGATAATGCTAATCTTTTCTGTTGCCCTCCACTTAAGGTGTTTACTCGTTGCTCTAAATTTTCTAGTTTTAATATTGATAAAACTTTTTTTGCATGTGCTTCTATATCCCAAGCTTGCAACTTATCCATTTTCTCAATAGCATGTTGCAATAAATCAATATCTACTTCGGCTTTATTTACAATCTCTTCATACTCAAATACGGCATTAAGTCTGGGATCACTGCCCTGCAACATACATTCCAATACCGTTTCATTGCTGTCAAAGCTTGGTTGCTGTTCTAAATAAGCAAAATGAATATCTTTATGTATAGATACTTTACCGCCTATTTCCGCATTTTCAATTCCTGCAATTACCTTTAGAAGACTGGTTTTACCGGTTCCGTTTTTGGCTATTAAAGCAATTTTTTCGCCTTCATTAATATGAAAAGTAAGATTTTCATACAATACTTTTTCTCCAAAATTCTTACTTAAATTCTCAACTGTTAAATAGTTCATATATATAGCAAAGATAGAACTTTTAAGGGTTCTATCTTCGTCTAATTACATTAATTATGTGTAAGTTTATTGTACTTGTATGCGTGTTAGGCTATATCCATTTTCAGTATCTAACTTAATAATGTAATTACCCGCATTTAATTTGGTGCCAATATCATTTGTTAAATCCCATTGAATAGTATGGATACCTTTATTGTAAAAGGCATTTACAGGCGATGATACTAAATTTCCTTGCATATCATATACTTTCATTTGTAGGTGAACATTCTCTTTTAAATCAAATTGGATATTCGATATATTGGAAGAAGGATTAGGATATACGCTTATTTGTTGAATTGGAGCATTGATATCTTGCATCGAAGTGTGATCTACAGGTGTATATAATTTCATGATTTCAGCATTTAAAATATCGCGTTGTGTGACCAATGTTCCATTATGTGCCGCATAAGCCACTAAATGAATTTGATTGATATCCCATCCCATTGGAATAGTATCTGTATAATGCTTAGTATATACATCACCAATAATTGGACTAGCAGGTATGATTCCTCCTTGTCCCCATGCACCACTCAACCAATCACGTAAGGTATGATTATGAAACCATGGATTTAATATGGAACCTCCAATACTAGAAATATAGTTATGTTGTTCTAATCCTACAATGCCTACAGTGCCTTCAATACTATCTTCTACAATCCCTAAATTAATAGTTTTAGGATATGTAGTAGGATCGCCAGCAGTAAATACTACTGTTACATCTACATCAAAAATTCTAGAAGTACTATCAAAAACTAAATTATAAAAACTGACAGAGGCTATGGCAGACTCAGATACACGAATTTGTGTTTTATCCACCCATAAATTTCTTGACATTTGCACCGTAGATTGATCAGAAAACTTAAAACGGTCAATTGTACCGCTTGGATATGATGATACATTAAATCCATTATCTAATGTAATTCCATCAGCTACTTCTAACATATCGGCATTATGATTGGCAATTCCTATTACGTTTGGATCGTTATTATGTATTAAATCTTTTAATATTAACGCTCCCTCCGGGCAATAACCACACCAAGCTCCAGTATAATCTTCTACCACTACTTTTTTAAGTTGTGCTTGTGTACTTATACTGAGAAGGATAAATAGACTTAGATAAATGTTTTTCATTTTATATAGTTTTATATCACTAAGTTAGGAAATATTTAAATACAATCCAAAATAATTAATCTTTTACTATATCTCTTATAATCATCAAAAAAATGATAATTTTGAATTTCATAATATAATAATTGTAAAACATTGATTGCTCCTGTTACCATACAGAAAATTTTAGATGAAGCCCGCGTAGATGAGGTAGTAGGTGAATTTGTGAGCCTTAAAAAAAGAGGCGTTAATCTCATCGGTAATTGCCCTTTTCATAATGAGAAAACACCATCATTCTATGTGAGCCCCACCAAAGGAATTTATAAATGTTTTGGTTGTGGTAAAGCAGGCGGACCAATAAATTTTTTGATGGAAAGTCAACAAATGTCTTATGTTGAATCACTACGATATCTTGCTCAAAAATATAATGTCGAAATTGAAGAAGTTAAAGTTACCGACGAAATTCGAGAA
>CANHVE010000022.1 GCA_947464015.1 Saprospirales bacterium
CTATAAGAGATGCTATTGCCTCGATTAAAACACCTGTTATTGAAGTTCATATTTCTAACCCCATGAGTAGAGAAGAATTTAGACATACTTCTTTAATGACGGGAGTTTGTAAAGGGATTATAGCAGGATTTGGATTAGACAGTTATGTATTGGCTATTGATAGTATTATTAGTTAATTGATTCCCTATTTATCTGTATAGATAGAAGTTATAACGTCTAAATGGACTTAAAAAGCCAAAAAAAAATAGATATATTATTTTTTATATAGTATCTTGCATATACAAAATTAAATAACTATGAAAAAACTTATTTTTACCTCTTACGCTATTATTTTAGCAAGCATTTTTTTGTTTTCTTGTACTAAGGATCCAATTTATGTATCCTATGTTACGCCTGATAAGGAAGTTTGTTTAACTGGTACTACGGCTTATGATTATGTTTCAAAAGAATTTCCAATTAAACAAGCTGATGTTGCAGCTTTAGTTACAGAAGAACAATTAGATCAGATTTCAAGTATTATGTTAAAATCTGGTGTGAAAGTTCAAGTATCTGCTTCAGGTTATAATTTAGATCAAATTTCTTCGATTGAATTATATCTAAAAGAAAAAGATGCTACAGGACTTGGACAACAGATAGCTTATTCAGATCCAATTGGATTAGGTGCTACAGAAGTAAACATGCAATTGAATGGTGTTAATGTAAAAGACATGGCAATTAAAGATATGACTATGACTGTAAAAGTATTAAATAAATCAGGTGGAAATGATCCTGTATGTTTAAAAATTACTAGCTCAACATTTGAAATCAAGATTACTCCATAAGTAATATAAAATATTATAAAAAAGGGATAAGTACAAGTACTTATCCCTTTTTTTTGTGGTCTATTGAACATTATTCGCTTCTCATTAATAGTTGAATAGTAGTTCGAGTTTTATGTGTCAATAAAATATTCTTATTAAGTGTAAGAGCTTCAATTTTTTCTGCTGTATAATGACGAATGGTTAATAATTCAAGAGATTCATTATATTTTACATCATAGTTATGTGCTAAATCTTTAAGTAAGGATTTGATTCTTTCGGGTTTGTTTTCTACACAGGCACTAAAACTAATGGCTCCACTATGAGTCATATGAATACGAAGACCATTTGTGCTGAATATTCGAAATATATGACTTAGGTTTTCTTCGGCAATAAAAGAAAAATCTTTTACAGAAATAGATAAAAGTACTTGATCTGTTTTATATACGATGATAGGAGGATACTCAATATGTTCATTTATTTTAGAGCCTCCAATGGTAGTACCAATGGCGTTTTTATCTATAAACGATTTGACGAGTAAAGGAATATTTTTATTCTGTAACGGTTTGATTGTTTTTGGATGAATCACTTGAGCTCCATAAAATGTCATTTCAATCGCTTCTCGGTAACTTAATTCGGGTATGGCAATAGTATCGTTAAACAATCGAGGATCGGCATTTAATACTGCTGGAACATCCTTCCAAATCAACATTTTTGAGGCATTGATACAATATGAAATCACCGCTGCAGTATAATCACTTCCTTCTCTTCCTAAGGTAGTAGAATAGCCATTTTCGTTGCGTGCAATAAAACCTTGTGTGATATTGATAGTAGAGGCATCCATAAATTGATGAATGAGCGGTTCCGATTTCGTAAAATCTACTTTAGCTTCGGTATAATTATTATCTGTGGCTATCATATCTCTTGCATCGATCCATTTGTTTGAAATACCAATAGAATCTAGATAAGCACTGACTATACTGGAAGATAATAGTTCACCATACGGAACTATTTGATCATATATAAAAGTATAATTTGCTTCTTTATTTAGGTTGAAAAAAGAATGGATTTCCTTTTGAAACTGTAGTATTTTAGGTAAAATGAATGCTTGATTTTTTACTGAAAAAAGACCTTCAATAATATGGATATGTTCTTGAAAGAGGTTATCTATCGCTTCCTGATAGCTATTATCCTGATTTACATATTTATTGATAATCACTTCTAAAGCATTTGTTGTTTTACCTAAAGCAGAAATTACAATAAAGCGAATAGATGCTTGATGTGCTTGAATAATTTGTCCTACATTTTGAATATTACTGGCATCTTTTAATGCAGCACCTCCAAACTTAAAAACCTGCATAGCTTGTATTTTACTTCAAAACTACTATTTTTTTATCAACTCACATTTATATGTTTATTACTTCAAAATAATTACATCCAAGAATAGGATAATTTTACTACTCAAAGTAGTAAATTTTTCATGAGTACAAATACTAATTTAAAATCACGAAAAGGGAAAACAAATTATTTATCACAAATAGTAGTAGTGTCGTTGTTATTATTTGTTTTAGCTCTTTTTGTTAATATTATATACCATTCGTATGTATGGGGTCAACATGTTAAATCGATGCAATATCTAAGAATTGAATTGAGTAATGAAGCGAGTTTTGAAAACATTAATGCTCAGTTGACACAACATAAAATCATTCGTTCAGTGGAGTTTATCAGTAAAGACAAAGGCTTAGAACTTCTTAAAAGCAATACACATACAGATCCTACAGCATTACTTGATAAAAATCCTTTACCTAATATTATCAATGCTTTTGTAGTGGCAGAAACTACACCCCTTGAAATAGAAAAAGAAATTGAACAAATTAAATTGATAGAGGGAATAGCATCTGTTGATTATAAAAAAAGCGATGCAAAATTGCTCGATCGTATCATTGACAAAATATCATGGGTCATGGTTATATTAGTTGCTTTATTATTAATCGCATCTGTATTTATTATTGATAGTACGGTTCGTTTAGCTTTTTATTCAAAACGTATGACTATTCGCAGTATGCAGTTAATTGGTGCCACTAAAGGATTTATTCGTAAACCTTATATGCTTAGAGCCATATTGAATGGCGCAATAAGTGGATGTATTGCAATTATTGGGGTAGCCCTTATATATGCCAGTTTAGAATATTATTATCCAGAACTACATTTACTGAAAAATATAAATATACTTTTGGCAATAGGTGGAGCAATTTTATTAATTGGAATTGTATTTACACTGATTAGTACCTATTTCTCTATCGGTAAATACTTGCGTATGAATCTTGATGATTTATACTAATAGATAATTTTATTACTTCGTAGTGCGAGTCCATTTAGTGGTACGACCTAGTAATGAAATACCGATATAACCACGTACATCTAAGTTATTATTATCAACCAATTTCATTTTACATGAATAATCTTTACCATTTTTAGGATCGTAAATATTACCATCGGTATAGTTATTATCATCTGCATCATAGGTAAATCCACGTAAAATCATTAAGCCTAAAACTTTATTAGATCTTTTAGACACATCTTCATTATGAATATCAGTTTTTTCTTTTCCATTTGCATCTAGAGGCGTTTTTAACCAAATAATTTTACCATAATATTTTCCATCCGCTTTATAAATTTCAATTTTTCCATCTTTTTCTTCATTAAACCATACTCCTAAAATAGCATCAGCACCAGCAAATACTTTTACAGAAAATAAAATTACAAAGCAAACAAAAATGATTTTTTTCATACTTAATTTTTTAATTTACCCAAATATATAAATATCTATATGAATAATGGATAAAAAAATTATTTAGCCAGTTTGTTTAATGTAGTTAAGTAAGTATTCAATGGAATATATATTCCACCTAAACTTTCTAAATGCTCTGTATGGAATTGACAATCGATTAAATCGATTATATCTTGCTGTATAAGATGATACATGGCTAATTTAGAAGTATTACTTTCTTTTGAAAACATACTTTCACCGGCAAAAAATCGATTTAAAAGAACACCGTATAGTCCACCTACTAATTCTTTTTTATGATTCCAAACTTCTATAGAAAGTGCATATCCTTCTTTAAAAAGCTTACTATACGCCTGCATCATTTCATCTGTAATCCAAGTTCCATCTTGATCTTTACGATTAATCTGACTACACGCTTGAATTACAGCATCAAAATTTTGATTGATAGTATAGGAGTAAATCCCTTTATGATAAAGCTTTTGGAGAGATTTGCTAGCATGAAAATTTTCGGGGTAAATGACAAAACGATTTTTAGGACAATACCATAAAATAGGCTCGTCGGCTGAATACCAAGGGAAAATTCCATGTCGATAGGCGAGAAGTAGTCGGTTTATACTTAAATCCCCACCCACAGCTAATAAACCATCAAGTTCAGCTAAATGTACAGGAGGAAATTCTAGAAGTTCTTCTTCTAAAAGGAATACGGGCATTTTATTCTATAGTAGCATCAATACCTCTATCGCAAATTGCTTCTTTAAGAGGTTTTAAATCTTCTAATCTACCGTGTTTTACTTGGGCTTTTCCTTTGTGATGGATAATAAGAGAGCATTGTTCTGCTTGTTCCCAAGTATGTTTGCAAACATCTATTAATGTTTCGATCACCCAATCAAATGTATTGATTTCATCATTATGCACGATAAGTCTATTTACCTCAAGAATTTCTTCATAGGTAAGTGTTTTTTCTTCTACTAAGGTATCTGTATTTTTAATAAAAGACATCTATCATAATTTTATACAAAAATACATCAATTTATTTGAATACTATAACTACAATTGAAAATAGCCTGCTTATCTAAACGAATAATTCCCTCTTTATTTTGGAAATCAATAAGTTGCCCTTTAGAATCTGCACATCCTAACCAGGGTTCAATACATACATATTTAGCCCCTGGGATAGCCCAAATGCCCAAGTAATTGAAATCCGGAAATGAAACCTTTACCGTTTTACTATGATTTTTAGAACTTATATGTAGACTTCTATTGCTCAAGTTTTTAAAAATATAAGCATCTTTTTCAAACATGTTCGTCGTTATTGGGATAATTGATTCATCTTTCAATACCTGCGAGTGCTCTCCATTAAACATTCCATCTGCTTTATTGATATGATGACGCGATAATGTTTCGGCATGCTCAAATACAATGGAATAGTCTTCAATAGATTCATTTTCTTTATAAGCGATGGCGATAGCAGGATGTCCACCAATACTAAAATAGATCATTTGATTATCCAAATTAATGATTTTATAACTAATACGAAGTTCAGTATTTACTAATGCATAGCCTACTTGCAATTCAAATTTATAAGGATAAATGGCTAAAGTTTCCTCCGAAAAAGTTAATGAAAATACACAAGTTGTTTCAGTGGCTTCTTTAATAGCAAATATAGCATGTCGTGCAAAACCATGTTTTGCCATAGGATATTTTTTACCTTGTATGCGTAATTCATCATTCTCGCTTACCCCAATAATGGGAAATAACATAGGAGCATGCCAAGGCCAAAATGCTGGATCAGCTTGCCAAATATGTTCAATATGGTCGCGTTTATCATATAAA
Organism: Saprospirales bacterium; assembly: GCA_947464015.1. Lineage (GTDB taxonomy): Bacteria > Bacteroidota > Bacteroidia > Chitinophagales > CAMDFR01 > CAMDFR01. The sequence goes on from CANHVE010000022.1 coordinate 5,419, forward strand.
CTGCATAATTCGGCACCTTTTTCTTTAATTTTTACACGTATATATTTGTTTTCTAATGTCTGCATCTCTTTATAAATTATATCGATATCTAAAAATTATTATCTTTACAAATCTAAAAATTAAAATGAAATGAAAAACATTAACCTAGTATTATTTTGTGTAATAAGTATTCTATTATATACAAATTCTTCATTAGCTCAATCAACAGCACTAACTAAATCTGAAAAAAAAGAAATTAAAGTCAAATTAAAAAGTTTCAAGAAAGCTCCTGAAACTTATAAAAGTATGATTACTAATTACAACAAATCTATCAAAGATAGAGATACTAAAATGGAAGAATTAGAATTAGAAATTGGTAGATTAAAATCGAAATATAATTTTGATATGGCAGAGTGTAATGATACCGTTGCAGCATTAAAAACTAGACTAGCAGCAGCTATTAATGATGCTTCAAAATCTACAGCAAAATTACCTGCAGGCTTATGTTATGGTGTTCAATTAGGCAATTATAAATTATTTGATATCACCAAATATTTTGGTACTGATAAATTCTTAATGGCTTTCTTTGACAATGAAACACATCAATATGTTATCACTTATTTCCCTGATGCTGCTTCAGCTGATGCATGCCGTCAGGATATTAAAAAATTAGGGATCAAAGGAGCATTTGTTACCAAATATATAGATGGTAAACGAGTTCCATTTGATATTAAAAAAGAAGCTAATTAATCTTAGCATTAACTAATAGAATTTCTCTCTCTCTTTAATTTATACACCATATGTTTTATTCTATCATCATTCCTACTTTTAAACGTGCAGATGAAGTAGTAGAATGTTTGGAGAGCTTGACAAAACAAAGCTATAAACACTTTGAAGTGATATTGGCTGATGGTACACCCGTTGAGAGTTTAGAAAAACACATCGAAAAATATAAATCTGTTTTAGATCTACATTTTTTATACGAAGAATATTTAGGTGTGAGTGAGGCCCGTAACTTAGGAGCTACAGTTGCTAAAGGCGATTATTTTATTTTTTTAGATAGCGATTGTATTTTTCCAGAAAACTATTTAGCACAAGTAGAACAATCATTAAGTGTAAATTATTTAGATGAGTTTGGTGGACCAGATGCAGCACATAGTACATTCACAACCCTGCAAAAAGCGATTTCGTATACTATGACTTCTATGCTTACTACTGGTGGTATTAGAGGGCAAAAAAAACATGTAGGACAATTTCATCCACGTGGTTTTAATATGGGTATTAGTCGTAAAGCCTTTGAAACAGTAGGTGGTTATAGTACTTTCAAATGTGGGGAAGATATCGAATTAAGTATTCGTATTATCAAAGCTGGATTCAAAGTAGATTTAATTCCTGAAGCTTTTGTTTATCATAAACGAAGAAGTACACTAAAACAATTTTATCATCAAGTATTTCGATTTGGTGCGGCGCGAATTAACATTTGGAGTCGACATAAAGAAGAATTGAAATTGACGCATTTATTTCCCTCTATTTTCATCATAGGATTTATCAAAAGTATTTTATTGTTTCTATTATCTTTTTTGTTTAGGATATTATATCTCACTTCTTTGTCCAATACAATGACAGAAGAGATGTATGCCTCTATGTATAATACGTTCACTGTTATTTGTCAATTACCACTTGTTATTTATACGATATATTTTTTAGTATTGATTCTACATGCTACGATACAAAATAAAAGTATCAAAGTGGGTATCTATAGCTTCTTTACCTGCATTACTCAAATGTCGGGATACGGTTTTGGCTTTATTGCCAATGCTTGGGAAGTGATAGTAAAAGGCAATAAAAACGGACTGAAATTATAATAGATTATTGTTCCTTCAATAGTTTTGCTAATAAGCTCGTATAAGCATCGTCTTTTAAGCCAGCTAATTTAATAGCAGGCCATTCTTTACTTGCATAATGAGCAGCAGTTTCATCAATACTTTGTTGTAAGGGAGTAAATAATGATTCAAAATCATGTTTAAATTTCATATCCGACCATGTGGAATTTTGATCTAACCAGAGCGGTAAGTCACTCCAATACTGAATATTTTCTTTCTCTAAAAAGGATAATGGGGCATGATGTAAACTCAATTCTTTTTGCAATGATTTGCTAGACATCTGCACAATATCCATTATCGATAGGGTAGAGGTGATGCTATTATATATTTTTTCGAATGATTTTTTTTCATCGATTAAGGACAGAATAGCATTCGCTAAATCTTTTACATAAGTGAATGATACTACTTTATCGCCCGCTTCAGGAATAAGAAGGCTGTCACGTTTATGGCATTGATACATCCAATAATAAAAACGATCGGTACTATCGTATGGTCCATAAATTAAACCCGGACGAAGAATGACATAAGGAATAGAGGATTGCATTAAGAATCTTTCACAAGTAGCTTTTTTCTGACCATAAGTGCTCATGATATCAGGATCTATGGCTTGTTCGGCACTACAGGCAAGCAAAGACGAATCCTCGGGATAGGAGCTCCCTTCGATGGGTTCGTATACAGATACGGTAGAAATGAAAATGTATTTTTTTAAGGAAGCGGGAATGAATGGAATAATTTTTTCTAATGAAGCAGGCGTATAGCAGGCTAGGTCGATGATATAATCCCAATCATGCGCAGTGATTTGTTGTACATCATCGCTATATCGATCCCCGATAATTCTTTTGTATTGAGGGAATAAATCGGCATTGGTTTTACCACGATTAAAAAGTGTGATATCTAAATCGGAATGCTTTTCTAAAACCTCTAATAAATTTCTACCAATAAAATGTGGTCCACCTAGTAGGAGTATGTTTGTTTTCATGATATAAAAATAGCTTATTTCTCAAATTCGTCGCAGTCTCATAACTATGATGCAGTGATAATACATTTTCAAATATATATTTTCTATTCCATAATTATAATGAAGTCACGCTATAGTTTGAAAGCATTCACCATTCACCATTAAACGCTAAACATTAATCATTCAGCATTCAATATATTTACTCCCACAATACCATCACCAATAAACCTGCTAGTACCAGTCCACCTCCTAACAATAGTTTTGGAGTGATAGGTTCTTTTAAAAAGAAATAAGATAATACAATAGCTACTACCACACTACCTTTATCGATGGTACTGACATAAGTGACTTTACCCATTTTTAATGCCTTATAATAAAAGATCCAAGAAAATCCTGTAGTAACTCCACTGAGTATTAAAAACGTGACATGTTTAGAAGAGATAACTGTATTGGTATTTTTTTCTTTAAATAAAAAATAGTTTACCATCACAAATAACATCACTATGGCTGTTCGAATAACCAATGCAGTATTCGCATCCATTTCTTTTAGGCCAAATTTAGCGAAAACCGAAGTGCCTCCAGCAAACAACATCGATAAGATGGCATATAAAACCCATTTCTCCATAGATAATTTTTTTTAAAGATACGTAGTTATCACTCGTAATACACTTAAAAATAAAAAGCTAAAAATATTAGTAAATGCTAAAATAATTAGTATTATATTTATTGCTTAAAATACCTAACAAATGGAAGCAAAAGACGATTATATCAAAGGAAGAGGAGCGCAAATCAATACGCCGAATAGATTTTTAAAAAGCAATACCGAGAAGTATTATGATGATTTACCTACGGAAGAAGAACGCGTGGCATACGCCAAATTAAATTATAAAACCAAATTTTTAGAGCTGCATCCCAAAACGATTTTAAATAAAATCAGTAGTCCGGATATAGGGTTTGGTTATAGTATGAATCCCTATCAAGGCTGCGAACATGGCTGTGTTTATTGCTATGCACGCAATTCACATGAGTATTGGGATTTTAGTCCGGGTTTAGATTTTGAACAAAAGATTATGGTCAAAAAAAATGCACATGCTTTATTGCGACAATCGTTTATGAAAAAAGATTGGGAGCCAGTTCCTATCTTATTATCGGGCAATACAGATTGTTATCAGCCAGTAGAGCGTCAATTACAACTCACTCGAAAAATACTAGAAGTATGTTTAGAGTTTTCGCATCCTGTGGCAATCATTACGAAAAATAGTATGATTGAGCGTGATATCGATTTAATCAGTGCCTTGGCCAAAGAGCAGTTGGTGCATGTTACCTTGAGCTTAACCACCTTGAATGAAGATTTGAAACGTATTATGGAGCCTCGTACTGCATCGGTACGAAATGTATTACGAACCCTTGAAGCTTTAGTGGCACAAAACATACCTGTGAATATCAATGCTGCTCCTATCATACCTGCCTTAAATGATCATGAGTTACCAAAAATTATCAAAACGGTTGCAGCATTAGGAGCCTCGAAAGTGAGTTATATTGTATTGCGACTGAATCATGAAGTTGCAACGATATTTGAAGATTGGATTCGAAAAAATTTTCCCGACAAAGCAGAAAACGTATTGAAAAAAACAAAGTATTTGCATGGAGGTCAATTGTCGGATTATCGCTATGGCAAGAGGATGCGAGGGGAGGGGCCGATGGCTGAAATGATACGTAAACAATATGAAATAGCCATGCATAAACATATGAATGGTAGAAGTATGCCCAAGTTTAATCTCGATTTATTTTATCAGAAAAAAAATAAACAGATGTCATTATTTTAAGATGTTCTTTGAATATTTCTGTAAAAAAATGATTTCGATGATAGCATGTGTTTACTCAAAATCAATACTACATAATAGTGAATTTATATAAGTAAACATAGCATTCTACATAAACTTGTTGCATCTTTGTAATATGAAATATCGTATTCTATTTGTCCTGTTTATCATTGGTATGAGTCCAGCAATAGCTCAAAATACTACGAGCATTAAGAGTAAAAAACATTCTTTTACTTATTACCTCTCGTGGGGATATAATAAATGTTGGCATACGCGTAGTAATATACATTTTCAAAATTTGAATGGACAAGTAAATCCTAAAACGGGATTAGTCGACTATTACGACTTTACCATCTATAAAGCGAAAGCACATGATCGACCCAATTATGAAGGGATTAAAGACATTAAGAATTTAACAATCCCTCAATATAATGTCAGATTTGGTATTTATTTTAATGATGAAATGAATGATGGAATTGAAATTAGTTTTGACCATACGAAGTATGTAATGAGTGATTATCAAACCTTGCGTTTGGTAGGCCAAATTTATGGAGTGCCTATCAATAAAGATACATTAATCGACCCTAATAAGTTTTTACATTTTGAGCATACCGACGGAGCAAATTTTTTACTAGTCAATTATTTGAAAAAATTCAATTTATGTAAATCAAAAAAAGAATGGTTTAGTTTGAGTATAGTCACTAAATATGGCGCTGGGATAGTCATTCCTCGAACAGATGTGCGTTTGTTTGGTAACCGAATTAATAATAAATTTCATATTGCTGGAGTAGTAGTTGGGGTAGAGGCTGGTTTACGTGCTACTGTCCTTAAATATGCATTTGTAGAACTCACCAGTAGAGGTACCTATGCTTATTATATCAATTCCTTGGTACAAGGCAAACAAAATGGAAGTGCATCTCAACGATTTGCTACCCTACAAGCCATAATCACTGCGGGAATCCAAGTGAAAATATAATACAAACATTTATTTCTACTAGTATTCATTCATTCTCTGTATTTTTACAAGCTGTGAAAAAACTCAATATACTACTACTAAAGAGTTATATAGGTCCATTTATTCTTACATTGGGCATTGCACAATTTGTGCTCATTATGCAGTTTTTATGGAAGTATATCGATGATTTAGTTGGGAAAGGTTTAGATAGTTGGATTATTATGAAATTACTCCTCTATACTTCAGTTTCCTTATTGCCTATGTCGTTGCCTTTAGCTATTCTCCTTTCAAGCATTATGACTTTAGGTAGCTTTGGTGAAAATTACGAACTTATTGCTGTAAAATCTTCGGGCATATCTTTTTTTCGTTTTATTCGCCCATTGTTGGTGCTAAACTTATTCATTGCTGTAGGTGCCTTTTTCTTATCGAATAATATTATCCCAATTGCGAATAAAAAATCAGGTATATTATTATACGATATCCGTAAACAAAAACCTACCTTAAATATTCAACCAGGTATTTTCAATGATGATATCCAAGGAATCAGTATTAAAGTTGGAAGTAAAGATCCAGATGGAAAAACTTTACGTGATTTAATCATCTATGATCATTTACGAAATGAAGGTAACACTTCGGTAATTACAGCTAAAAAAGGTGAATTATTGCAAACTAAAAATGGCAATATTCTAATTTTTAAACTCGAAAATGGGAGTCAGTATAAAGAAGTATTAAGTACTGGAGAGAATACCAAAAATCAATTATTTATAACCTCTTTCGATCAATGGGAAAAACATTTTGATTTAAGTCAGTTTGCATTACAATCAACCAATGAGTCATTTTTTAAAGATGTAAGTCGTATGTGTACGATATCCGAATTGCAAGAACGAATTGATACGATACGTAAAACGGCACAAAGTAGAAAGGATGTAATGCGAAGTACTGTAGAACCATTATATTACTTTAGTATTCATTATTATGATACCGTTCATAAACCTCGAAAAAGTATAATTCCAGCTAATCAAATTGGATTGAATTTATTAAAAGGATTAAAGGTTACGGAGAAATCAAATATTGTTGAATTAGCTACAGCCAAAGCAAGAACAATTAAAAGCCAAGTGAGTGTTACTACAAATGAGTTGAAATATAATCGACAAGATTTAAATGAATTTAAAGTGGAGTATCATCGTAAAATCAAACTCTCCTTTGTATGCCTATTGTTTTTCTTTATTGGAGCCCCCTTTGGAGCTATTATTCGTAGAGGCGGATTAGGATGGCCTATTTTCTTCTCCATCATTATATTTATCGTTTATTATGCGATTAATATCATTGGCGAGCGATTGGCTGAAAACGCTGTATGGCAGGTTTTTACACCTACCTGGATGTCTATTTTAATCCTAACTCCATTAGCATTATTTCTGACTGTTAAATCCAATAATGATTCGGGCATTTTCAATAAAGAAATGTATATTCTTTTATTTAAAAGACTGATATCTAAATAGCGTGAATATTTATAAACATATCCAACAATTAGGAGCTACAACATTCTTGTTGCTGAGTCTCTGTTTTTTATTAATTGGATCTAGTTATTTTATACTGGGCTATAAGCGAGTGGATATGAATCTGTTTTTTTATTGTTATAGAAATCCATATTTAAACATGTTGTTTTTAAATGCAACTAAATTAGCAGAAGCATCTGTTACCATATTTATTCTACTGGTTTTATTCTACTATCGCAATGTGTATGCAATCACTTATCTACTCATCATTCTCGTAGTGACTATCCTCGTATTTATTTTAAAACATCATGTTTTTGGGTATGTACGACCAGTCGTTTATTTACAAGACCATCTTGAAATAAGAGGAGTGAATAATTTACCCTTGCTCCAAAACTTTAGTTTCCCATCGGGGCATACCACTTTTATTTTTGCAGGCATGTGTTACTTATCTATACTTGTCAAAAAGAATTGGATGCAAGTAATCTTTTTTGTATTAGCTATATTATGTGCCTTTTCACGAGTATATTTATGTCAACATTTTTATATAGATATATACGTGGGTGCCTTATTAGGAACTATGATTACTTGCCTGATGATGTTTTTTTTAAAAGAGAAGTGGATGCAAAGTACTCACCCAATATTATCCTTTTCATTAAAAAAATATGTGGAATCTCTATGATGGAATGGATTAAAAAATATAGCGCAAAAATTCCTTTAAGCTTTATTGTTATGGCGATTGGGGTTATATTATTTATTCCTTTTTTAGGGAATGTCCCTTTGTTTGATTGGGATGAAATCAATTTTGCTGAAGCGGCACGGGAGATGTTATTGACAAAGAATTATACACAAGTAAGTATCAATTTCGAACCCTTCTGGGAAAAACCACCTTTATTTATTTGGATGCAAGCATTATCGATGCATCAATTTGGTATTAACGAAATGGCGGCACGATTACCCAATGCAATTTGTGGAATCCTCACATTACTCATCATTTATAAAATTGGGAAAAGGTTTATCAATCAAAAGATGGCCATCATTTGGGTGCTACTCTATGCAGGGTCCATGTTGCCGCATATGTATTTTAAATCAGGAATTATAGACCCATTTTTTAACTTATTTATTTTTTTAGGGATTTATTTTCTTTCCAATTTATCCTATGATTTAGAAATGTATGATCGAAAAGGAAGAAATGCCTATAAATTGAAAAGCATACTCCTATCTGGATTATTTTTAGGGTTAGCCATTCTAACTAAAGGACCAGTTGCTTTGTTACTTACTATTATTACAGCGCTTGTGTTTTTTGTTATAAATAAATACAAACGTATTATTACTGTTTATGAGTTAATCATTTGGATAGTTGTAATTGCATTAGTGAGTAGCTTGTGGTTTGGTTTTGAAACCTATCATCGAGGAACCTGGTTTATAAAAGAATTTATTGTCTACCAAATACGTTTGATGCAAACCAAAGATGCCGGACATGGTGGATTTTTATTCTATCATGTAGTAGTGATTTTATTTGGTTGTTTTCCAGCATCCGCTTTTTTACTTTCTTCTTTTAAGAAAAATATACAGGAAAATGAAAATCAAAAACAATGGAGATGGTGGATGTTATGTTTGTTTATGACTGTTTTGGTGGTTTTTACATTAGTACAAACTAAAATTATACATTACTCTTCTATGTGTTATTTGCCACTAACTTACTTAGCTGCATTACGATTATATTATTATATCGAGAATGAATCTAAAATCATGCTTATGGAGTGGGTATTATTTGGCTTAAGTGGATTGGTTTGGTTAGCTATTCTATTTTTGGTGCCATTTGCTGGTATGCATATTGAATGGATTAAGCCACTTGCAATAAAAGATGTGTTTGCCTATCATAATTTAGATGCAAAAGTATATTGGTCCTTTATCGATTATACCCCCTTTGTGTTAGCTTTTATAGGTATATCAACAGCCATTTTCTTTTTGGTGAAACAAAACAAAGCCTTGGCTGTCGTCTTATTATTAGCCTGTAATATGATGGCAATTAGTTTATGTATCACGCTTTTCGTCCCTAAAATAGAGAAGTATAGTCAACAGAGCGCCATCGCATTTTTTGAACAACATGCTGCAAGCGAGGCGAGTATTGAAGTTTTTGGGTATAAAAGTTATGCGCATTATTTTTATGGTAAAAGAAAATTATCAGATAAGGGATTAAACTTCAATAAGGCCATGGAATCTACTGATAAGCATACTTATTATTTTGTATGTAAATTGAATAAGGCAGATTATTTCAGTTCAAAATATCCGGTTAAAAAATTATATGAAAAAAATGGATTTGTATTTTTTCAAAAAATAAATGAGTAACTTTATAATCGATTTGTTTATATAAACATTAAATCAAAAGCATGAAATCAATTTTACTTCTATTCACAATACTTATCGTTTCTAGTCAGTCTATTTGGGCTCAAAATAAAGACGAAGCCTTTATCAAAAAATTAACGCAAGAGTTTGAAGCTAAAAAAAACAAGATGGATTTGCCATTAGTTTCTTCAAAGATTGATTATAAAACTTTATATCTAGATGAAAACAGGAAACCACTAAGAGGTGTGGATGTCATATCTAAAGATTCTGCCAATTTCAAATCACCAGCTAATGGTTATGTGACTGCTATATTTCCAGATGAAAATAAATATCAATCTATTATTGTATGTCATGGCGATTATTTTTTAGTCTATTCACATGTTGAGATGGCTTATCTACATGCCATGCAAAACATAAAAGAAGGTGATTATATCGGTACTGCCTCATTAGATAAACAAGGCAATAAAAGATTGCATGTAGAAATTTGGTATAATGCCGATAAATTATGGCCGCCAGATTGGTTCAAAAAACCAAATTAAGCTTCTTTCTCTACGAAAGAAATTCCAAACGATTTTAATTCTTGCATGATAGGCTCATAAATACTTGGCTTCACTGGTATTAAAACACCTTTGTCTTGTATAGTGCCATTTAATATTAATTTACAAGCAATAGCAATAGGTAATCCTACGGTTTTAGCCATAGCTGTATGTATTTTATCTTCGCCTAAAACTACTAATGAAGAAGTTAATGATTTAGAGACTCCTGCAAGCTCATATTTAAATTGATGTAACATCACAAGCATATCTTTATCATTTTCAGCTAAAGCAAATTTTGGTTCTAATATAAATTGAAGTATCTGTGCGGGAGTTTGACAGTTTTGTGGAATTTCTGTTTCTTCATTAAATAAATCAAGATATTCAAACATGGGATATAAAGAAGTTTTAGCTTCTTTTTCTAAATGCTGCTTAAACCTTTCAGCTATTGGTAAATGGGCATCCCCAGCTACGAATGAAGCAACAAATGAAGCTGCAGTCAGTTTAGTATTTCGTTCATAAACATAAGAGTCATCACACATTCCTAAGCGAACAAATACCTGCCATGCATTACAATAAGGAGGTCTTCTAAAAGTACCTCTGTACATGGTTTGGATATCATGTAAATCATATGATTCAATATACTTTAAAGAATCGCGATTGGCATAGCCTTCAAAATCGCCATAGCCCTCTATGTGAAAAGTATCGGTTCTTTCAAATAGTGTATGATAAGGGATATATTTATACTGTCCGTCAACTAGAAACTTGGCAGTGCCTTGACCAGCTAATATGACATTTCGTGGATTCCAAGTAAATTTATAATGCCAAGGATTTGTATCACTCTCTGGTGCAATCAAGCCACCACAAAAGGATTCAAAAGAAGTAATATGTACTCCTTTATCTTTTAAATGATGAATGATTTGCATGGCACTCATATGGTCTATACCTGGATCAACTCCTAATTCATTCAGAAAAATTAAACCTTTAGCAATAACATCTGCTTCCATTGCTTTTAATTCGTCTGAAACATAAGAAGGGGTAAGTAGATTTTTATGATAAGTTAAACAAGCTTTTGCTACGATGGGATGCATAAATGCAGGGACCATCGAAATAACAATAGATGCTTGTTCAATATGTGAATGTAGTAAGTCTACTTGCTCGACTAAGTTTAAATCGACCAGATTGGCTGTTGGAAAATCTTTTTTTAAGTGAGAAGTATGTACATCAGCAATGGTTAAATTCCAATTTTCAGTTTTTGAATGATCTCGTAAATACTCTAATAAATAAATGGCACTTTTACCAGCACCTAATACTAAAATTGTTTTTTGCATCTTGCAAAATTACAAGGTCTGGAATGGAATTCAATTTTTTTCATAACTTTACATAGATGAAAACAATCGAAATAAAAAACACTATCTATGTATCTTCATTTGATGAGCTAGATAATTTAGATAAAGAATTACTGATTGAAGCGCGTAAAGCTTGTGATTTATCCCATTCGCCTTATTCTCATTTTAAGGTGGGTTGTGCCATTCGCATGCAAAATGAAAAAGTGGTATTTGGTGCCAATCAAGAAAATGCGGCGTATCCAGTTTGTTTATGTGCCGAAGGAGTTGCTTTATCGAATGCGAGTATGCAATATCCAACTATTCCTATTCAAACTATGGCAATTACTGTTAAAACGCCAAGCAAAAGTGCTAATAGTCCTATAGCACCTTGTGGTGTATGTCGACAAAGCATTTCAGAATATGAAAATAGATTTCAAGCACCTATACGTATCATCCTTCAAGGAGAAACAGGTGAAGTGTATATCTTATCTAGTATTAAAGAGATTTTACCCTTAAGTTTTGGTGCAGCAGATTTAAAAGAAATTTAATATGTGGTTTCGGATCAAGGAATATTTGAAGTATTTGCGATACTCTAAATCTATTTATAAAATTCATTCTCCTTTTTTATATGATTTAGTAGCACATGTATTAGAATCTAAATCGCCTATCGATTCATTAGAAAAAATAGAGAAACTGCGAAAGGAGCTCTCTACCTCTTCTGAAAAGATAGTATTTGAAGGATTTGGAGCTACTATAACCTCTAAAACACATCCATTACGTGATGTAGTAAAAAATATCTCTACACCCCACAGATATGGTACTTGGTATTATAAAGTCATTGAAAAATTCAACTATCAACAAATTGTAGAATTAGGCACTTGTATAGGGATAGGAACTATGTATTTAGCCAGTAATCCACAAACGAATGTCGTTACTTTTGAAGCGAATAAAGCTTGTATGGATAAGGCAAAAGAGCTTTTTACATTACATTCTTTAACTAATATTGAAATTATTGAAGGAGATATTCAAGATACCTTAGCCAATTATGTAAATAGTGCTGAATCTATTGATATGGCATTGATTGATGCCAATCATACGTACGAGGCAACCCTACAGTATTTTAACCTTTTACTGCCTAAATTACATAGTAAAAGTTTGGTGGTAATAGATGATATATATTGGAGTGAAGACATGATGCGGGCATGGGAAACTTTAAAGAATCACCCGTCCGTTTGCCTGTCACTTGATTTTTATAGAGCAGGTTTTTTATTTTTTGAACATAATCGACTGGAAAAAGAACACTTTAAAGTGTGGGTAAATGATTAAATTTGCAAATCGAAAAGTGTATGAAGGTTTTTTTAGTATTTAATGTTTTGTTTTTTGCTTTATTTTCAGCGCAGGCTTATGATAATAAAAATATTTATTATGGCCAGATGAAAAATAAATCGACTATGGTCGTTTTGAATGATACGAGTAGAACAGACGTATCGTTAAATATGTATATTAAAACTTCTCCAGCACTAGAAAATAAAAACAATCCAGGTATTACTCGTTTGTTATCCTATTTGATTTTAAGTAATATTGTTCAATTAGATTCGAGTTATGCCAATACCAAATTGAGTTTTTATGATGAGTATACTTTGTTTTCATTTACACTCCCAAATAAAGAAATTGAGATAGAACGTATCATCAGTAATATATTTAGACCTATTCTATTAGATAGTACCAATTTAAATGCAGTAAGAACAGTAGCACATGAAAGTTATCAAAAAAGCACCAATGTGTCATCTAAGTATGCAGCATTCGAAGAACGCATCAATCAAGCTATGTGGAGTGATTATGTATATAAGAAAGGTCAATCAAATGAAAATGATTCCATTCATGTATTAACTTCTAAAGACTTAAAAACCTATTACGATCGTTATTTCAAATCGTATTATTCATTATTTGTTGTGAAAGGGTCATTTAATGCACAAGATAAATTTATCTCTATTAATGAAAATATATTAAATGATGAGTCATTGAATAGTACTTATATTCCAATTAGTACTTTGAATATATATAATAATCTCAATACTTCTTCGCAATTAGTTTATATCGACTCAACACTTACATCAGACCATATTGTAAATATTTCATACCAATTAGCGAGTAATTATCAAGATAAAAATGGCTACGTAAAAGCTACTATAATTGAAGAGTTATTAAATTACTATCAACATCAATTATTTGACAGTATTGGTATTCGTAATTTCGAGATGAATACCAAGTTGTATAAAAATGCAACCACCTATAATTTAAGTTATATTTCTTCAGAAAATGAAAAACAACAGTTTTATCAATTGATTAGAACACTTGAAAATATTGATTTTACTAAATTATTAACGTCTACTAATTTAATTGATTTATTAAAAATGGAATTGCGTAAATATTCTGTTGAAAATAAATCGATGATTAGTTTAGAAAAAAATATCGTCGAGAATTGGTCAATCAATCATATAGAGGATTTCTTTACTTATGATAAAAAAGTGAAAGGCATTAATATTACAGACTTAGCTGAATTTTATAAGATGTATATAAAAAACAGACCATTTGTAGTGTCTGTAATTAAAAACAGTACTGGGGAAGATGATTTATTAGAAGTAGATGAAAGGTATGTCAAGAATATAGAAGTTCAATACGATTATAATCTAGCTGACTTAACACATGAAGAAGAAATTGATAAAGTGAATCGCGTTTTACAATGGATGCTGATTAATCCTACGTCATTTCTACAAATAAATGGCTATGCTGATAAAGCGGAATATTTGAAAGTAAATAGTCCAGAGATCGATTCATTCGTTATCAAATACCCTAAATTTAATTTAGTGAGTTCATTTAAAGGGAAAAATACTTGGAAAAGACTAGATATGTTTAGAGCGATTAAACTATGTAAATTTTTAATCGACAATGGAGTCAATCCAGATAAGTTAAATGGTAGCGGGGTATTGTTGAGTTCAGATGAAGATGAAGATAAACGTAAACACCAAAAAGTTACATTTACGAGTTTCTTAACCCGTTAATCATACTCATGTCACAAGTACTTAAATTTCCAACAAATTTCATATGGGGTACTTCTACTGCATCGTATCAAATTGAAACAGCCTTTGAACACGATTGGAAAGGAGTAATAGCAAAAGATGGATTTGTCTTTGACCGCACCACCGATCATGAAAAACATTTGGAGGAAGATGCCCAATTAATTCTCAATTGTAGTAATGGTTATCGAATGAGTATGCAATGGAGTAAATTGCAACGAGCTCCTTATGCAGCCTTTGATGAACAAACAGTTGCTGAATATATTCAGTTCTTAGAGATACTCAAAAAGAAAGGTTGCCATATCATGTTGGTATTACATCACTTCACCGATCCATTATGGTTTGTAGAAAAAGGCAAATGGAATAGCGATGCACATATCGATATGTTTTTAGATTATGTACGAAAATTTGTAGATACTTTTGGTAGTTATGCCGATACTTGGAATACCTTTAATGAACCGAATGTATTTGTTTCTAACGGTTGGATTATGGGCGAATTTCCACCCTTTAAAAAAAATATAATAGAAGCATTTAAAGTGATTCGAAATTTAGGCATCGCACACGAAAAAGCCTATGATATTATCAAAGCCAAATCCAATGCACCAATTGGCATATCACATAATACGGTTTGTTTTGCAGGCGAACATATACTAGGAAAACCAATTGCTAAATTATTTGATTGGTGGTTTATGGAGCATTGTTTAGCGCAATTCAAACGACTCGATTTTTTTGGTATGAGCTATTATGCCAAGATGCCGTTTATCCCTTATCCTATCACTTATATAGAGCATAAAGAAATTTTTCATCAACAAAATCGTCCACACGACGATATGTGGGAATATTACCCTAAAGGGATGTATGATATCATAAAGCGCTATTCAAAAAAATATAAGATTCCCTTTATCATTACCGAAAGTGGTGTATGTACAGCCGATGATGATTTTCGACAAAAAGCTATGAAAGACTATTTGACTTTTATTCATCAAGCAATTTCTGAAGGCGTTGATATCAAAGGGTATTTTTGGTGGAGCACCTTCGATAATTTCGAATGGAATTTAGGTTGCACTTATCGATTTGGATTGTATCGAACCGATTTTAATACCATGCAGCGAATTCATACCTCAAGTGTAGAGGCCTATCATCAAATCAGTAGTAGTAATTCAATTACTATTGATTAAGGATTTACTATACTTATGAAACATAATTTAGCTAGTTTTGCAAGGTGAAAATACTAGCACATACTTGGTCGCTTATAAAAAAAGAAGCCCGATTAGAACTAAAAAATATGTATGGCATTGCAAGCGTCATTTTATATGTGGTTGCCATTATCGTAGTATTATATTTATCGCTTGCCTCACAAGGAGCCAATAAAAATATTGAAGTCAAATATTGGAATGTACTTTTTTGGATTATGTTATTATTCGCAGCGATTAATACCATTGCCAAATCATTCATTCAAGAAAATAGTACCAAGTATTTGTATTATTATTCTTTGGTATCACCATTGGCTATTATCCTTTCAAAAATGATTTATAATGCACTTTTGATGCTATCTATTGCGATAGTAAGTGCATTGTTATTTGCGTTGGTTTTAGGAAGTCCGGTACAGAATATGGCGGTCTATTTTATAGTCATATTGCTAGGAGCTTTGAGTTTTTCATTTTTATTTACATTGGTTTCATCTATAGCTTCAAAGGCAGGTAATATAGGACTTACAGCCATTTTAGGATTGCCCTTGATTGTGATTATTTTAATCTACTTGATGAAATTATCGAGAGAAGCATTCTTTGCACAAACCAGTGAAAATTTCATCAAAACATTGGGGATAATCATTTTATTTGATTTTATGCTTTTTATGCTCTCAATCATCTTATTTCCTTATCTTTGGCGCGATTAATAAATCATATTTTGATGCATTCGATTTTTAAGCAATGGTGGTGGAAAATAGTAGGACTTATCTTTCTTACGATAATAATCATTGGAGGACTTTATCTACCACTCAATCCTGGAATTATCAATACAACGCCCGATACAGTGACTATAGGCGAACAAGTTGAATTGAAAATACAAACCTATAACGCTACTTTTTCAAAGGATGATAATCATGTTCAAGCCTATATAAAAAGTAAAAAACATATATTACAAGCTGATACAGCATTTGTAATCGATGCGAATCAAGTAGCTGCTATATTTACTATTCCTTATGAAATAGATAGTATTTCACTTACCAATACTTCATTTGATATTATTGTTTTAGACGAAGAGCATGGTACACTCACTCAACGAAATGCCATTCAAGTACAGAATACCAATATTGAAGCACTAGACATGAAAAGCGTGTCAAGTGCAGTAGCACCAACGGTTTTAAAAGCAAAGAAATTTGGATTCCCTAACAGAGAGATATTACAAGAATCTATTCGCAATTTGTTTTTTCATGTACCGATGTGGTTTGGAATGGTTTTCTTATTGTTTTTCTCCTTTATTAGTTCCATTAGATATTTAGGGAAAAATGAATCCAAATTCGATGTATATGCTGCTGCTGCTGCTGAAGGAGGTTTATTATTTGGCACTTTAGGAATTATTACGGGTATGTGTTGGGCTAAATTTACTTGGGGAGCGCCTTGGCCAAACGACCCTAAACTCAATGGTGCTGCAATAGCTATGCTCATTTATATTGCTTATGCTATTTTACGTAAAAGCATATCCGACCCTATTCGTAAGGCTAAAGTTAGTGCGGTTTATAATATTTTCGCCTTTTTTATCTATCTAGCTTTTGTATTTATTTATCCACGATTGACGGATTCTTTGCACCCTGGAAATGGCGGAAATCCTGCCTTTAGCAATGCTGATTTAGATAATAGACTGCGTATGTTTTTCTATCCAGCTGTGATGGGATGGTCTATTTTAGGATTTTGGCTTGTTTCATTGAAAATTAGATATAAATTTGCACACCAAAAATTAATAGAAATTGAATCGTAAAATAGTACAGTCTATATATCCTCTAATAGTATTTCTATTTCTGAGCATGCCTTGTTTTGCTTCAAGTTCTATACAACAATTAGTATTTAGTAGTCAAAAGTATGCTGTAGTCACAGCGGTGGTGCTTGTCATATTTACTGGAATGATCAGCTATTTGATTTATGTAGAGCGAAAAATAAAAAAGGTAGAGGACAAACTAAACAAAA
>CANHVE010000023.1 GCA_947464015.1 Saprospirales bacterium
AAATAATAGACATTGCATACTAGAATACTAATAACTACTAAGGAAATCAAAAATATAGAAATACTTTTTTTCACTAGAGCAAAGATAATCTATTTTTTTCAAGTAAAAATTCGGTCCAAATCTCTTCTACTATTTCTTTCGCACTTTTAATACTTTTAATATAGGCACTTACTTGACCAATCTCTAGTTCACCTTCCTTCAATTCGCCTTCAAACATGCCTTTTTTAGCTCTTCCTCTACCTAATAGCTCTTCCAATCGTGTCTTGTCGGCATGGTTTTGATAGGCTGCTTTTACCTGCTGATAAAATTCGTTTTTTAATAATCGAACAGGAGTTAATTCTTTTAGGGTAAGCTCTGTATCTCCCTCATTTGCTTGTAATATGGCTTGTTTGAAATTTTCATGGGCGCTACTTTCGCTACTCATTACAAATCGACTACCTATTTGAACTCCTTCTGCTCCAAGTGCAAAACAAGCTAACATCGATTTGCCACTAGAAATACCACCCGCTGCTATCAAAGGAATTTGTATGGCTTCTCGAACTGCTGGAATCAAACACAAAGTGGTAGTCTCTTCTCTTCCATTATGTCCACCCGCCTCAAAACCCTCAGCTACTATAGCGTCTACGCCCGCCTCTTGACACTTAACAGCGAATTTCACACTGCTCACTACATGCACTACTTTGATGTTTTCTTTTTGTAAAATAGATGTCCAGGTTTTAGGATTTCCCGCGGAGGTAAATACGATAGGTACTTGATGCTTGATTATGGTTTCTATATGTTTTTCTATATCGGGATATAATAATGGTAAATTGACTGCAAAATTTTTAGAACTGGCTTTTTTGTATTTCGTGATATGCTCGTCTAATACTGCAGGATACATACTCCCAGCACCAATAATGCCCAGTCCACCTGCATTACTTACGGCACTTGCCAATTCCCATCCACTGCACCAAATCATACCCGCTTGAATAATAGGATATTCAATTTGAAAAAGTTGTGTAATTCGATTCTGAAACATGATTTTAAACTTTGTGTATACAAAAGTAATTTATAATTTGAATTGCTCTACCTTTGTAGAGAAATTCTTTTATATCATGAAAAAAACAATAGACTCCAAAAAAGCAAATTCTAAAAAAGAATTTTCTCCCAAAAACACAGCATTTAAAAAAGATTCGAATACCTATAAGGCTTCAAAGCCAATAGATAAAGGATTTAAGAAGCCATTTGCTGGGAAGAAGTCATTTGATTCAAAAAGAGATCCGAATGCACCCAGATATATTGATACCTCTGATACCAATAAAACCAGAAGTAATTTCACCAAGAAAAAAGATGTTTCTGGTGAACAAAAAGGCTATTTAGGTAGAAAAGAAAATTATAATCCTGATTTTAAAGCTACAGGGGCACGTAAAGATTTTTCAGATAAAAAAGATAATTTCAAATCAAACACTAGCCGAAAAGTATTTAATGATAAAAATGATAGTGTAAAATCAACTAATACACGAGCACCTTATACAGATAAAAAAGAGAAGTATAGTGCATCATCTACTCGTAATGAATCTCGAGAAAAAAAAGATTCTTACAATAAAGAACCTAAAACAGATTTTAAACCGAAAGAGTTTAAATCATCTACTACTAGAACACCAAGAGTATTTGCTAAAAAAGCTACAGATGTATCATCTATTGTACCTGTAAAAAGAGCGATTGAAATAGAAGATAATCCAAATACCATGCGGTTAAATAGATATTTATCTATGAGTGGTATTGCTAGCCGAAGAAAAGCCGATGAATTAATCGAAGCAGGTAAAATCAAAGTAAATGGCAAAGTTGTTACCGAACCAGGCACTAAATGGAACAAAGGGGATGTGGTGATATTTGAAGGGAAAAAGTTAGAACCACAACAATTGGTTTATATATTATTGAATAAACCCAAAAATACCATTGCTACGAATAGTGATGAAAAAGGACGTAAAACAGTTTTTGATCATATAGACGATAAGTTGGCTAAATTAGGTTTAATCGATTTACGACTGTTTACAGTGGGTAGATTAGATAGAAATAGTTTAGGTGTATTATTGATTACCAATGATGGTGACTTAGCGCAAGATTTAACGCATCCAAGTAAAGAAGTAGAGAAAATTTATCAAGTTCAATTAGATAAAAATGTAAGCGAAGAGGATATGGAAAAATTAGCTACTGGTATTACTTTAGAAGATGGTTTTATTCATTGTGATAAAATTGCTTATGTACACGAACTAGCTAAAGATGAAGTAGGAGTGGAGATTCATAGTGGTAAGAATAGAATTGTACGTAGAATGTTTGAACACTTGGGTTATAATGTCATCAAATTAGATAGAGTATCTTTTGCGGGATTAACTAAAAAAGATTTACCACGTGGTAAATGGAGATTTTTAAAAGAAGCGGAAGTGCGCCAACTCAAACATTTCAACCAACCTAAAAACAATAAGAAAAAATAGCAATTTAGAATTATATACTATTTTATATATAAACTAAGACCTGTATCTATTACAGGTCTTTTTTTATTGTAGTCGTTATAATATTCTGCTTTTTGTTTTCGTTGATAAAGGGTCCATTCTAAAATAATCTAAAAAAATCCTTATCATGTCAGCAAAAAATACTACTCCTCGTCAGAAAATGATTAATATGATGTATCTAGTGCTAACAGCTTTATTAGCATTAAATGTATCAGCCGAAGTGCTCAAAGCCTTTAAAATAGTAAATGAAAGTATTGCGCAAAGCAATGCAACTCTTACAAAAAATAATAATTTACTACAACAGCAATTTGAAAAACGATTGCAAAACGATCCTAAAAAAGTAGCCCCCATTCATGCGAAAGCCCTTCAGGCAAAGCAAATAAGTCAACAGACGTATGACTTTATAGAGACTCTCAAAAACCAAATCGTACAAGAAGCTGGGGGCTATGATTTAGAAACAGGAATGGTCAAAAATGCAGATGATATTAATATCCCAACTCGTTTTTTTGTGGAAGATGGCGGCAAAAATGGCAAAGCATTAAAAAAGAAATTAGATGAAAGTACACAGTCGTTTTTAACTGTAATCGATAATGAAAAAGATAGAAAAGAACTTGCTCAATTACTTCATGTAAATGAGCAGTCAGGAGATCCTTCTAAGCCTTGGGAATTCAATACGTTTAACCATATGCCTGTGGTAGCAAGTATCACGATGTTGAATAAATATCAAAATGATATCAAAAATGCAGAAGCAAAAATTTTAGAAAATCTATATAAAAGTATTGATGCGCAAGACTATAAAGTGGATGCTATGAAAGCTTGTGTAATTGCACCCAGCAATAGATTGTTGCAAGGCGATATATATCAAGCAGATGTTTTAGTGGCTGCCTATAGCTCAACTCAAAATCCAGCTGTTTATTTAGGCTCATTCTCTTCTGCAGTCCATAAAAATACGGATGGTACCTATTCTAAAATCGAAAATTTAACTAGTATTCCATTGCAAAACGCACGTAAAATGGAAGTGAATAATGGAGTGGCTAAAATCGAAATGAATGCTTCAAGTGTAGGTGGACAAAGATATACAGGAGTTGTAGAAGTGAAAAATCCAAAGGGAAAAGGATTTGATTATTATCCTTTTGAAGGACAATATGAAGTGACTCCTAAAATTTCAA
Organism: Saprospirales bacterium; assembly: GCA_947464015.1. Lineage (GTDB taxonomy): Bacteria > Bacteroidota > Bacteroidia > Chitinophagales > CAMDFR01 > CAMDFR01. Next base: position 3,662 of record CANHVE010000023.1, read on the forward strand.
GTATATCTCCAACTTTGATGAATGTGTTTTATATGGGCTTAGATAATCCTATAGATATTGCTGTTGGTGCTACTGGTAGTGAAATTATCCCAAATATAGATAATGGTTCACTAACTAAAGTTGCTAATGGAAAATATATTGCACGATTTAGTAATGTAGGACCTACTACCATTGCTGTAAAAGCTAAAATGGGGGATAAAATATTTGATATGGGAAATCAGAAATTTATAGTAAAAAAAGTGCCTGCGCCTATTGTGAATATGAATGGAATACCTGTTGGGTCGGTAAGTGTTCAGAAAGTAAAAACCATGACAGGATTGGCAGTTATGATGCCAGCAGATTTTCAATATCAAGTAAAAGCAAGTGCCATAAGTTATCGAGTAACCATTCAGAAAAATGGTGCCGTTATAGAAGATTTGATTACTGGAACACTCCTTTCTTCAAAAATTAAAAATGCTTTTCAAAACATCAAAGCAGGAGATGTTATCATTATTGAAAGTATCAATGTTTTAATGCCAGGGAATGAACGTAGACCTATTAATAGTATTAGTTATTATGTGAAATAGATAGTAAAAAAAAAGCACGAGGAAACTCGTGCTTTTTTGCTTATTGTTATTGTCGTTTACTTAGATAATATTTTATATAAATCATTTAAATCTGGCGATAAGATGATTTCAGTTCTACGATTTCTTGCTTTGTTTTCAGGGCTATCGTTTTTCACAACAGGATTGTATTGCCCGTGTCCAGAAGCAATCACTTTGCGAGCATCTAATTTGTTTTCATCCACTAATATTTTAGTGATGGTTGTAGCACGCATCACACTCAAATCCCAATTGTCTTTTACCGAACCAATTGGGCTGATAAATGCATCATTGTCGGTATGTCCTTCCACTACGATATTAAAAGTGTTTTGTTTTTTTAATACACCAGCTACTTTAGCTAATGCTTCTTTTCCTTTGGTATCTATTTCATAAGAGCCCGATTTGAAAAGTAATTTATCACTCATACTCACGTAAATTTTTCCATCTTTTTGAATCACACTCAATTCATTGCTATTAAAGCCTGTAAGTGCTTCCAATAATTTGTTTTTTAAATAATTCGTTGCAGAATCTTGTTTGTTAAGTATCGATTCTAAATTGCGGATTCGATCTTCACGTTCTTTTAAATCTTTTGATAGTAAATTTACTTGATCTTCTTTACGAATTAAATCGGCTGTTTTCTGTAATAAAGAAGCATTCAATTTTTCTCTATCCTCGCTCGATTGAGCTAATAATATTTTATTTTGAAGCCCTAATTTTTCTATTTGCTCATTCAATGCGATGATATCGTTGTTTAATTTATTTTTTAAGGTCAACAATTGGTCGCGTTCATTACTTAAAGTACTATTATCATTAGTAAGTTTTTCAAGTTGTGCATTCACCATCTCTAATTCACTTTTCTTAGCATTGAGTTTTTCATTACAATCAGTGCTTTCGGCTAAATATTTATCGGCTAAGCTTTTTTGTTCATTAAACTTTTTGGTACTTACACAAGATGCAAAAAATAGACATAGGCTCAAATAAGAGACAATTTTAATAATAGCTTTCATTTTCAAATTTTATTTACACAAAAATAGAAAGCATGTGTATGTGCCCATATAGAACTAATCAACAACAAATGCTTGATAATGTATTAATATAGGCTACTGCTTAAAATAGCTTATGCAAATAAGTGATTAGAAAGACATATAGTGCAAAAATTGAATATAAGTTATTTTTAGCTTATCGGCCGTAAGCCTTATAAATAGTAGTGTCTCATGATATGAATGAAGTATAGAAGCGAAATCGTAGATCTTTTTATTTAAATTGCTCCAAATCAGTCCTATTTTAAGAAAATTTGACTTAAATAATCAAAAAAAGCACTACTTTTGCGTTCCGTAATTAAAACGAATCCTAAATACATACTTAATTTTAAAAGATAAAATGAAAAACCATTTAAGCTACTACAGTCTATTACTTATTATTTGCTTATTAATCAATTCTACTTCAACCTTTGCACAAGGGAAAGAAGATGATGGAACTCAAAAAGCAAGCAAAACGAAAAAAGAAAAAGTGGCAACGACGACTACTACTGCTTCTGATAAACCAGTAACAGAGAATACCACTACAACAGAAAAAGCTAAAAAAGAAAAAGCTCCTAAATCTAAATCAACTACTACCGTTAGCGAAGCTAAAGTGGATAAAGTGAATGATGTAGAATTATCAAAATTAAAATGGAAAAAGAAAAGAAAACTGGGTGATTTATCAATGGCTAAATCCTATTATTATGATGCCGTTGATTATTATCAGTCTTCTTTATCTGATAAACCTAAAAAATATAAATTGTTATGGAGATTAGCTGAGGCAAATTTATACTCAAGAAATTATACAGCAGCTGCTAACTACTATAATCAACTTAGTCAGACTAAAAAAGGATTAAAAAAATTCCCTATTACGAAATACAAACAAGGTATTGCATTGAAAGAAGCAGGTAATTATACTGCTGCAAAAGATACTTTAAATTCGTTTGTAAATCAATTTAGTAAAGTAGATGCGGTATTAGCATTAAAACGTTTTGCTCGTAAAGAAATAGCAGGTATTGAGATGTTAGATACTTTAGCTTTAAGAAAACCTATGTTTCGAATGGTGCCAATAGGTGCAGCAATTAATTCAGGATATGAAGAATTTGCTCCATTTATTAAAGGAAACAAAATGTATTTTACTGGTAGAATTACAGATAATATGAATGATTTAAGACAAAATAAAGCAAAGAAATCATACTATACTTTATTTGAATCAAGTAATAATGTTTCTGATTGGACTTTTGGTGTTCCTAATTTAGAGCCTATCAGCAAACAAATGGCTGATGTGAAAGATGCATATATTAGCCCAGATGGTAAATTCATGTATTATACAAGAACTGCTGAAGGATTAAAAGGGGTTGTACAAAGTAAAATATTTGTGAGTGAGAACGATGGCAATGGTTGGGGTGTTGGTCGTCCATTAAATGAAAATATTAATGATGTTACTAGTAATAGTAAACAACCAATGATTACAACTACTGCAGATGGTAAAGAAGTTTTATACTTTGCAAGTAACCGAATCACAGGTAAAGGGGGGTATGATATTTATTATGCGGTTAAAGGTGAAACTGGCGAATTTGGTAGACCCAAAAGTGCTGGCGGCACAATCAATACGAGCGGTGATGAGGTAACTCCATTTTTCGAAAATTCAACCAATACTTTATACTTTTCTTCTAATGGTCATTTAGGTTTAGGTGGATATGATGTATATTCAGCTACTTTAAATACTGATGGAACTGAATGGAGTGAAGCTAGTCATTTAGGGGTAGAAGTAAATACTAGTGCTGATGATTATTATTTTAGACCTAATGTAACAAACGGCATAGCTTATATGGCAAGTAATAGATTAGGCGGACAAGCAGTTAAATGTGCTACATGTACAGATGATATCTATATGGTAAAATTATTGAAAGGTAATGTTATTGTTATGGGTACTGTAAATGAAGAAGTGAATGGTATTTCTTCTTCATCAAAAGATGCAGTAGTAGAATTATATAATGCTGACAATAATACTAAGATCGGTGAAACTACAGTTACTGAAGGTAGATTCTCATTTGATGTAGAAAAAGAAAACAATAATATCTATTTAAGCTCAGTGAAAAAAGATTTTGAACCAGCTAAAGTAACCTTGAATATCGGAGATTATAAAGAAGAGAGTATGATTACAAATCTTACTTTAAAAAGAAACTTTACTTATGTGGGAACAAAAATCGGTACAGTATTCTTCGATTATGATCAATTTAGATTAAAACCAGATGCACCAGATACTTTAAATAAAGTGGTTGCATTTATGAAACAATTCCCGAACTATGTAGTTCAAATTGGTGGACATACAGATGATATCGGACCAGATGTATACAATGATTCACTTTCTCAAAAAAGAGCTAATGCGGTTGCAAGATATATATTATCAAAAGATATTGATAATTCTATTGTAAGTGTAAAAGCTTTTGGTAAAACATCTCCTATAGCTCCAAATAAAACACCTGATGGAAAAGATAATCCAGATGGAAGAGCATTAAATAGAAGAGTAGAATTTATCGTAATAGGCGAGAAAAAATAATACTTAAAAGATTTTATAAAAATCTTTCGTTAATTCCATATACATATTAGTATAATCGTTGCTCTCATCACTCTTCTGAATGATGAGAGCATCTTTTTTACAGACCTCTTGAAGGCGACTTAATTCCATAAGTACACGTTCAACTGATTTATTTTCTTTAGGATATACTTCCGTTTTTCTGTTGCAATAGAATCCAAAATTTATAGCAACAGATAGAAATTCTTTGGCCTCATTTGGAGGTAAGATAATAGATAGTTTACCCTCCTTTTTTAAGAGTGAATCACAAGCTTTTAATATTTCCTCATAACTTAAAGAAAGTGTATGGCGTGCAGTATTCCTAGATTTATCTGGGCCTAAAGTGCTATTGATAAAAAAGGGAGGATTCGTAATGATATGATCGTAAGTATCAAGACGAATTTTAGTGAAGTCTTGTATCGATTTGTGAAATAATTTAATTCGAGAAGCCCAATTGGAATGGGCAATATTTTTTTCGGCATCTGCAATAGCTAAATCGTCAATTTCAACGGCATGAATTAGTGCTTCTGTATTACGTTGTGCCATCATTAACGTTAATATGGCAGTGCCAGCACCAATATCTAATATTTTTTTTGCTTGATCAATATTGGCCCAAGCGCCTAATAAAACACTATCAGTGCTCACTTTCATAATGCACTTATCTTGATAAATCGTAAATTGTTTAAAATGAAAAGGTCTAGTAGTACCCTCCATAGGCTTAATTATTTCATTTACTAAAATAAGTAAAAAATCTATAACTTGCTTATTACTTAGTTTTTATCTTATAAATTTTGTATTTGTAGGTAAAGTCAATAGATGCTTTATTAAACTCATTTAGGTAACGCTGCTCTTTTTCGTAGAATTGGATAAAACTGATTCTAGCTTTTTCTTTGATGTTTAAATCATCTGGGTTTTCTTCCAATGCTTTGATGATAGGCTCGATGTTAGCATGCGCGTATTCTCTATAAAAATGAATCAATTCTTTAGATTTATCATAAAATACAGTTTCATTTTCAAATACCGTTTTCGATTCAATAAATTCATCTGAATTATTTACTACTATTTCTAGTTGCTTAAAATGCTTGTCAATTTTATAAATAGAATCTAATGCTATATCGTCATCTAAATTGATAAAGTAAGGAATAATAGTGTCAATGGCAACTTTGATTTCTGAATGATATTGTTTTGCTGTTGGTTTCGGTTGTCGACAAGCAATGAAAAACAGAACTAAAAATAATAATGAGGCAAAACGGTATATCATATTTAAAGTTAGTATTATTTGGTAAAAATAACAATTTAACATCAAAATTTATTATAATTTTATACTCTATAAATTTACTGCATGAAGAGTTTTAGGTATTATGTTGTCATCTTTTTTACTTGTTTTTTAGGAATTGCAAAATCGCAATCTATACGAATTGATTCGCTTTTTTTTAATAGCCCTAATTCATATCTCCATAAACAAATTAATAACCGTCAGGATACACTACGCAAGTACTATGTAACCAATGAAGCACTATTGGTATTAAATGAAGTAGATACCATTCAATTATTTATTGAGTTAAATAATACCAGTAAAGCAAATAAATCAAAGTACTTAAGCTACCTTTTAGATTATATCAGATGGATTGAGAAACCAAATGCGAATAATTATTTTTCATCGGAAAGGTATCTATCTTGCTTAAAGTTTTATCCAGCAATTATCGATTATTCGAATCAAAAAAGATTAACAGAATTAATAGAGCAAAATAAATTATTAGCCTTAAAATCGATACGTTTATATCGCAGCGAACCTGAAGCCAAATTGTTTTTAGATAATTATATCTATGAAAATCCAGATGATGTAATACGCAACATAGATGAATTTGCAGAAAGTAATTATGCCGAGGAGATTTTAATGAAATTAACGGCCTATTCTCCTTTGAGTACAGAAAGATATTTAGGTGGATTTAATACGGTGAATCGTATGATTAAGATGAGTGAAGATCCTATTGCCAAAGCCATTGTGAAACTAGATAGCACCAGAACAAATAGACATATTAATTTTATTTTCCTGAATGAGATTATTACTAATAATCAAATACCCAATTTCGCCACTGGTATTGCGAATAATAAAATTGCCTTTTTTAAAGAACTAAGTAAAATACATTTTAATCCAAATGGGATTGGTAAATATTCAGCCGATAGAGAATTATCAATCATAGCAAGCGATATCATTAGAGAGATTAATTATTATTATAGTAATGGATTTAAAAACAATGTAAGTAGTATCGTCTCGTCCTTTAATAAACAAGAAATGTATTTGATATTTTTTTATGGATATCAAAATGCTAATACTTTTTCATTTGGTGCATTTTTAAAATTAATTGAAGAGAAAGGTCCTGAATTATTTAATAAAGAATTTTATAATACCATTAGCAAATCTGATTTAGAGAATTTCATCAAAACATCCGATCAATTTGCAAAAACACAAGATATTCTGGCTCTGACCGAACCTGCTTATCGCGATCAATTACTCATGTATTTATCTACCAATGAAGAAGTGAAGATGGATTTTAATACGTACTTAGATAATTTTAAAAATAATTTAGTATCCACTAATACAACCCCTACTCCAACTAAATCTATTACTACTGGAGGAATAACCTTGGATATGAGCTCAGATGTTAAGCCTTTCGTTTCTACTGAAACTACTCCTACAAGCAATGAAATTGTATCTGCAAATAATCCCCCTCAAAAACAATCTTTAATTGACCCTATACCAACCAAAGATATCGTACTAGATAATAAAGATATCAGACATGCAAATATTAATGTAACACATTACGATACCAAATCTATTGAAAACATTCCTAACACTAGCATCGTATTAAATAGCGATAAAAATATTGAACTTAAAAATATAACTAATATCTCGACCGATACGAAGTTGAATTTGATAGATCCAACTACCCCTTTAAAAAGCAAGGATGAAATTCTATCAATCAACAAATCTGATTTAAGTTCAATTACAACTAATGCTATACTACCAACTAAAGAGGTTAAACATGTTGCAATTCCTATCATAATTAACATTAGACAAGACGAAAAATATACCTATGAAATATTACGAAATATTGATAATACGATTGGGAATATCAATTATACGCAAAATTTTTTAGATAAAAGCTACTCGAGAAATGTATTAAATACAATTGCGAAAATGCACCCAGATGATATTTTTAGACAAGTTAAAAATTTGCAATCTAAATATTGGATTAAGGATGTGTTAGAGCGTGCAACGAAAGAATCTCCTTTGTCTTATAAAAGGTATTTGCCAAATGAAAATCATCCTGTACGATATATTTTAAATAATAGTACCGATAGTACCATTTTAATGCTGAATCAATTGTATACTCAATTTGGCTATAAATCAAACTTGTATAATTTTATAGATGATATCATAAAAAATAAAAAAACAGCTGTTTGTGTTGATTCTATTTGTAAAAACAAGAATGCTTCCTTTAAAGAAATGATTAGCATCATTACACAAAAAAATTGTATTGGTAAATATTCTTTAGAAAAAGAATTAGAAAGCAATTCACTTACTACAGTTCGTGCTATTAATGATAATTTAAGTACGAATACAGATATTAAATTTCAAAGTGTTAAAGACTATACTCCTGAAGAATTATATGTGTTAATGATTTATGGGGAAGATGAATTGTTTAAATCTTCTTTTACAGGAATATATAATTTGTTTTCATTAAAACTTCAAGGTAAAAACACCTATGAATTTTTACAAAAAATAGATTTTTTACATTTTAGAACCTTTTTGAAAATACTAGCCAACTTCAATAAAACAGAGGAGTTTTTGAATAATATGTCGGCAGATCAACGATTACTTTTGATTACTAAAATGGTTAAAAATTTAGAAGTTGAGAAATATAATCCAAGCGAAGTAATTTATGTTGCAGAAGCAATTCCTGGATTTAAGTTAGTGAATGATAGAGCCGTTATTAATACTATGATTCGTAAAGAGTTTGAACGTTTACAAGCAGAACATTCAGGTACAGGTGTTTTACTATATGGATTATTAGCCTCTATCATTGAAAAAGACGCAGTAGCGGAAGTGTCATGGTATAAAGAAATAAAATCAGAATTTCAAATGCCTAACTTAGATCGAATTAATATTAATGTTTTAAAGGTGAATAATATTGTAGTTCAACAACACTTTTTCTATAATGATGAGGATGGTAAAAGCTCCTTCAATAATTTTATATCTACTTTTAAATCAATGGCTAATTGGGAAATTATCAATAAAGAAAGTTATGTTCAAATAAATTCTACTTCGGGAAATAAAGTAATTATTCTTGCTAATAAGCCTGAGTATGAACAAAACGGGATGAATGAAATTCAAAAATATTTAAAAGATAATCAATATACCGTAACTGTTGTGGTGCACAGAGGACATAGTTTTCATACAGAAAAAACCTTGAGTGTCATACCACCTACTACTAAATTGCTGGTTGTAGGAAGTTGTGGGGGATACTATAAATTGCCAATTGCGATTGAAAGAGCTCCCGATGCTCAAATTGTTTCCACCAAACAAATCGGTACAATGCGTGTGAATGACCCTATTATCAAAACTATTTGTGAAGATATTCGAATTGGTAAAGATATTATTTGGTCAGATTTTTGGCCAATCATTGAAAATGAATCGGGTAAAACTGCTATGTTCTATGATTATGTTCCACCAAATAAAAACTTAGGTTCTTTATTCTTAAATGCATATTATAACGCTATTGAAAAATCTTTAGTAATCGAATAATGAAATATATTGTAATATCTCTGTTCTTATTTGTAGGTATTAATTTTTGTATCGCCCAAAAGTTAAGTAATAACAATTTTTATTATACGAATAGTGAACAAATACGAATTGATACGATGGATGGTAAGTTGGATGGTATAGTGCAAATGAATAATGAAGAAGCTACCCGAAAAGCTACTAATATCTATGTGAATTTGATCGATTCAATAGAGCAACATATATTGAATAACTCTTTTTATACGGAGCAAGAAAAATTCAATGTAATGGGATATTTGAATATTGCTTTAAAAGGAATCTCAGAACGAAATATTTATTTATTATCTTATTATGAAAAGGTATTCTCTACTTTATTTAAAATTACAAGTGCCAAGGATTATAAAGAATTGGAATTAGAATTGTTTAAAAATATATATGCATCCACACAAACGATTCCTTTCTATAAAAACACCCCTATTGCTTATAATTTTTTAATTGAAGCCTGTAAAACATACCCTGATGAAGTACTCAAACATTATGGTGATTTTGCTGATCAAGTATGGGCTAAAAATGTCATTGTGGAGACTGCCAAGATAGCTCCTCTTTCTGTAAAAAAATATTTGAATGGCAATCATCCAATCAAAATGATTTTATATTCCAGTAATGATACAATCATACAATTAATTTGTCAAATTAATGAGCGATATGGAATGAAAACAAATGCATATGTACTTATTGATGGGATATTTAATAATTTCTTGACAATTGATAAGGCAGATAGTGTTAGTAAAGTAGATACTCGTTATTTAATGTATATGTTGCGTATTCGAAGAAACGCTCAACCTTTGGCTAAATATTCCTTAGATAAAGAATTAGAATTTGTTTCTCTTAAATTTGTGCGTGCTATTAATGAATTACATGACGTAGCGGATCCAAAAGTTAGATTCGCAATATCTGATGAGCTTACTCCACCTGAATTATATACTTTGATGGTATATAGTGAAGATGAGATTTTTACATCCACCTTTTTAGGATTGTTTAATAGAATGCTTACTCGTATGTATGCTCAAAAAGGGAATGAATTATTAGATCAAGTTGGATACAATAAATTTAGAACTTTTATTAAACTATGTGCTGGATTCAATACACTTGATAAGTTTTTAATGACAATGGATCCTGCTGCTCGCGATATCATGTTGCAAAATTTTGTGCAAGGTTTAGAAAAAGATAGAGGTAATTTAACAGCTCCTGTAGAAGTAGCTGACGCCTTTGGAAGTATAAAAGATTCTAGTTCTTTAGCCGTAATAGAATATGCGCTAATCAAAGAATATGCGCGGGTAGAATATAATCAAAACAAAGAAGGGCTCACCATTTATGGTTTGTTAATGACATTGTTCACCAATAAAGCGGTCAATCAGAAAGTGTTTTTCGAAAAAATAGCCAGTAAATATGAGCTGCCAATTATTGATAAAGTATCATACTCGAATATGATTAGTAAGGATACTCAAAATTTACAATTACATTTTTTCTTTGATGATGATGATGGTAAAGCTTCTTTTAGAACCTATATCGAAACGTTTACTACTGCAGGTTGGATAATTACAAAACATGAAAAGTTTGTAGAAATTACAAGTAAAAATAATAGAGTAAAGATATTAGCCAATTTCCCAGAAAGTGAAGAAATAGGTGGGCAAGAAGAATTGATAAATTATTGTAATGAAAAAGGAGTGTCTCCTCAAATTATTGTGCATCGTGGTCATAGTTACTATGCTATGAAAACTATTGATAAAGTTACTGCAAGTGCTAAAATTGTTTTCTTAGGTAGTTGTGGTGGGTATAACAATTTAAATGAAATTATTGATCGTTCACCAGATGTACAGATTATCGCTACGAAACAAATCGGTACTATGTTTGTCAATAATCCTTTGCTGTTGCAATTAGCCAATAATATTAGTTCAGGTAAAGACATAGATTGGGTTTTATTTTGGTCGCAACTCGAAAAAACGGTTAAACCTAATAAAGCTGCCTATGAACGTTTTGAAGATTATATTCCTCCATATAAAAATCTAGGAGCAATATTTATTCAGGCTTATAGAAAAGCACTTAGTAAATAATTATTGTTGATTATCTTGATTCATCTTTTGAATAGATTCAAGATGATGCTTGGTATGAAATATCGTAAAATAGGCCAATTCACGTAAACTAATTTTCCCTAATATAGGATGTGGAACTCTACAGGTATCTAATTTTTTCTCACTACATTTTTCGACTGATTGAATAAATGTATCATAGGCTTTTTCAAATTGAATTAGTAAACTTTCTTTATCGGTGTATTTTACTTTTTCAACTGCGGCATACTTACCTGTTGCTTTAGCACCTGTATTTAATTTAGATTTATATAATTGTTCGAGTTCCTCTATTGAATAGGCTTTTCGTGAAACTTTGCTAAATAAAAATTGTATAACAATTACAGGCAAATTATAAGGCAATGTAGATGATTTAGCTGAAGTTATTAAGTGATATAATTGTTCGGCAGCATTCCATTTTTCTACTGAACTCTTATACCTAAATGCCTCTTCGTTTAGAGATTTTATACAGCTAATAAAATTAGTTTTGCTTTTTTGTAATGCGATTTTTATTTCGTTTTGATTCATGTATTATCTTATTAGTGTTACATTGCCAGTTTTCATTACTCGTTGATGATCAAGTTTGCAAACTCCAGTAATTATATAGGTGTAGTTTCCCATTGGTAAAGCTCTGTTTTTAAATGTTCCATCCCAATAATTATCGTTTAGACTCATCTCATCCTGTCCTTTAATCTCATAAACTATCTCACCCCATCTATTATATACTTGAACAGAAACAGCTTCCATAGATTTAAATAAGATATAAAATCGATCATTGTTGCCATCTCCATTTGGGGTGAATGCACTTACTGGTTCAACTGTGCATGGAGAAGGAATTTCGGGCTTCTTTAATACATAAATAGATTGACAAAAAGTATCATTACAATTAAAAATATTTTGTGTTTGTAAGCAGATTAAATGAGTGCCTTTGACTAAAGAATCTAAGTAAACACTATCTATATTTTGAATTCTTATACTGTCATCAATAATCCATAAAATAGAATCTGATTGTGTAGCTAAACTAATTAAATAGGTAAAAGAATCTTCATGTAAATAAATAGGACTGTAATAAAATAAAGATCTTGATTGAGGATAGGTAATTACTTCTTGCTCGAGTACTAATGGAGTTTCCAAACAATTAGGGTCGTATACTTCTACATGTATTGTATGCAGTCCACTAGAACTAAAAACAAAATTTTGTGTGTCTTTATTAATATATAATGAACTACTTGGTATAGTAGTCCATCTATTGATCGTATTTACCATGCTTAATGAAGCTTGTATGATTAATGGCTGGCAACCACTGGTATCAGATAACTGTAAATGATTATAAATTTGGTTATTGAAGAATATATATTGAATAACAGTGTCTGATAGCATGGGGCATTCATTCCCATATACAATTAATTCTACCGGAATAAATGCACTATCAGTAGCTGTTAGGAATATAGTATTATTGATATTATCAAAATTTGGATTGGTCCACTCAAAATGGTTATAATATAGTGAGCCATTTACTAATGTGGCTGTATCTGGTATACATAAGGCAGTGTCAGAGCAATTAATAGCTGCTATAGGGACTTGTAAAACTTGAATGGTATAAACAGCAGTATCCCAGGTAGAGCAAGTTTTATTATATGCATAAGCAGTTATTTGATAAGTTCCTGGTGTAACAAAAATATGAGCGAAACTATCTTCACTTGTTTTAAAAGAATCAGATATATTCCAGTATATCGAATCGGTATATGTCGAATTGTTTTCTATTTGAACTTCTAATGGAGGACATCCCACTACAGTTGATAATGAAGCATTGGCTACTGGATCGTCAAAGATTCTAAATTGTATTTGTTCGGTATCTTTTACTAAAGGACAAACCAAATTCCAACTTACTAATTGTACATTATAATTACCTGCTTGTAAATAGGATAAATCAATCGTGTCGTTCGTGGAATTTAACGTATCTTCCACTAACCATTCAATCCTATCTGTAGAGAATGAATTATTTAATAAAGAAATATAGAAAGGTCTACAGGCTGATGAGTCTCCAATATTTATTTGTACCAATGCAGGATCAATTGCATGAATAAGCATCGTTGTAGTATCGCTATTACTATTACAACTATCGCCAAATACAATTAATTTATATATGTAGTTCCCACTTCGATTTAATACAACCGGTAAATTAATGCTATTAGAATCTACAAGGCTGTCATTTATGAGCCAATAAAAATGATTTGAAAAAAACGAGTGATTACTTAACGTAGAAGTAAAAGGTACACATCCATATGTATTAACAGTATCAATTACAGCAATTGGTTTAGGGTGAATTCGTATCCGAATAATAGCTGTATCAATCACACTACAATATATTGATTTGCTTATTAATTTTATATTAAATACCCCAGAATCAGTAAAGAATACAGATATGTTATTTGAAATGCTATCAATGATGCTGTCATTAAATGTCCAAACAAAGCTTTGATAATGTATTGAATTATTATAAAAACCAATGGCACTATTAGGACATGCACTTAGTTGAGATACAACTATTGTTGAATGTGGTGGCATCACTGTCCGCATTCTAAACGTATCTGTTTCCCTACTATTACAAACATCGCCATAGGTGGTTAAATAAATATTGTAATCTAATACACTATCTATATTTAAATAGAATCCATTATGTATCGAATCTACATTGCCTAAATCATCACTCCAAACAAAACGATTATAAAAGGTGCTATTGTGTCGCAATGTATCTCTATATGGTAAACATTGTGGTGTGTCAATATCTATAATACTAGCATGAGTGGCATTACTAATATAATATACAACCTTAACGGTATCTTTTCTATAAGGGCATTGGATACTATCAGATATTAAATAAAATGTTTGAAGTCCCGTAGTGGTTGCATAATATATAATTGTATCATGCGTGCTATCTATGATACCTGAAGGTAAACGCCAGTAGTTCCTGTTGCCCGATAATTGTACACCCGTAAGTATAATTGGATTACTTATACAGCCTGATGAGTCGGAAATGCGTATTGCAAGACTTGAAGGTTTTGAAGGGATGAAAAAAGTGTCAACTAAAGTGTCAGTGGTAGAACAATTTCGCTTTACAATTAATTTTACAATATTCATTCCATCGCTAAAACGAGTAAAATTGATGTTCTTATTAATGGAATCTCTTTGTCCATTTGGTAATATCCATATAAACGAATTTACACCTATCGATTGATTTCCAAAATAAACATATCCTCTACTGCAATAGAAACTATCATTGACTACTAATTTTGGTAGATAATTAGTTGTAGTAGAAATTGTGGGTTGATATATTAATGAAAACATATCGTATTCTCCTGCCGTTAAACAATTTCTATAGGGTGCTGAAGTAGATCCTCTTTCAGTTGCTCTACTACAAATGACATGAAATAATCGATTGTTCTTTTTGTTGAATCTACACGAAGTGCCATGTATATGTCCAGCAAAATAATTATTGATTAAACTAGCATAATAGATCTCTTCTGCATTTTTTGATATAGCTAAAATATATAAATTACTAACTGACCTTCTACTTGTATCGGTCAAATAAACTGAATCAGGGAATGTACTTCGAATCAAATTTAAAAAAGTACTAATTAATAAATAATTAGAATCGGATAATTCAAATGCTGTAATATTAGTTGTTACGTCAAAATTGGTAAGAGGTACTTTATAAACTAATGAATCTAAATTTTCTTTATAGCAAGTAAGAAACACTCCGCCAAATCCTGTAGAGGCTTTGCAGCTTGGATAAGGACCATATGCGCTTTCGGTATATCCAAGTATATAAACTAATCCGCTATCATGTATGGCAAATTTGGTATAGTCTACATAGATTGAACTAATAAGTGTAGAAGCTAATAAGTTCAAGCTATTATCAAATCTACTTACAAAGCCATCACCTGCACCTCTATAGGTTCGTCCCACTGCTGTTGATGTAGTAGGAAAAGTTAATGAATAGGTCTTACCTAAAACATAAATATTATTGAATGCATCTAAATTTAATCCATAAGCAGTTTCTGAAAAATTAGATCCTAAAAATGTGGATGTAATTATTGTACTTAATGTAGTATTGATTTTGCAAACAAATGCATCATAACTTCCATTGTATGTTGGATCAAACACACCAGATGTAACTGGGAAATCAAAGCTAGTTGTGCTTCCACATATATAAATATTATTTGATGCATCTAGTTTAATATCATTTATTTCGTCATCTGCCGAGCCTCCAATAAATGTGCTGTTTAATAAAGAGGAACCTGTATTGTTTAAAATGGAGAGGTAAGCATCTCTATTAATGGTATCACCTGAATATATAGGATCTATACAGCCAGGTGTTACGGGGTAATCTGGAGCATAGGTGTATCCTCCAATGATAATTCTATTTAGTGGGTCAATAACAATCGAAGAAACCATATCTCTTCCATAACCTCCAATATAAGTTGCAAAAATTTGTGCAGTGCCTATAGCATTGTATTTAGAAATAATAACATCTCCGATACCTGCATAGGTAGTTCTATAAGCACCTAATGTTACTGGATAAAGACCATTAATTGCTGTACCTGCACTATACATATTTTGTAGGGTATCAAAAGTGCTACATCCTGCAAGTACTTGATCTCTTCCACCTGAATAAGTGCCCATAATAATACTTGGATCAATTATTAATTCATAATGATGATTATAATTATCAATAGAAAAACTAACTTGATTTCCCTCTAATTTAAAAGCACAATCAATATTGATTTTTTTATTATCAATAATTTGATATGCAATTGGGTGTTCTTCTATTACTTCTCCTAAACTCGTATTGATTTTTAAATTTCCATTTTCAATAGATAAACCTTCTGCTCCCGAATAAATTAAACGTATATCACTACATTTAGCATGCGGTTTAACTACAAAGTCATATTTTAAATGATTGTCGGCACTATATAATACCCAATCTATATTTGGATATACATTCTGTTGAATGATTTTTTCATAAATAGGTGCTTCTTTTGCCCATTTAGACGGGTCTTTACCAACAAAATAATTTACATAATTTGAACACTTATTCTCAACAACTATATCATTTGATGTGGACGCATTTTCTAATGATAAACTATAAGCATGTGCACGTATACTATTAAATAATGCAAGTTTATTCGAGTCTAATGCTTCTTCTATATGATGAATGTCTTCACTCGAATAGGTATTAAATACTAAAGAATGATTTTTTATGTAGATATCATAATTTGCATTTTGTGTTTTGAATAAAACTTGCTTATCCCATTGATTTTTATTTTGAATAAATTGTAAAGATTCACTAGCACTCAAATTGTTTGATACAAAATGAATGATAATAAAAAAAAGAATTGTTGATTTTCTTAGTGAACTAAACTCTTTTTTAGTCAATCTTTTATAGAATAACATTATCTAATTAAAGTCACATTACCTGTCTTATATGTTTTTTGTAATGTAAGTCTACTTTTTGCAACAGCATACCATACAAAAGTACTGGTTGGTTGTTCTCTTTCTTTATAAATACCATTCCAACCATCTCCTGCTTGTCCTTTAGGGTAGTTAAATACTTCTTCTCCCCATCTGTTCACAATGATGAAACTTTCAAGTTCTAAATAAGGTGTTAGAACCAATCTAAATACATCATTTTTGCCATCTCCATTCGGACTGAAAGCTGTTGGTGCAATAATATCATCAACAGGAATAACCTCAATATAAATACTATCTTTTGTAATACATCCGTCAGCATTAATAGTTGTAACATAATACCATTGACTTGTTGTTGGACTTGTTGTAGTTGGGTTACTAGAAGTACTAGTTAACAATGATGCTGGTTTCCATGCAATGATACTATCGCTAGTATGTAATAAATTAGCAAATAAGCTAACAACTGTCCCTCTACGTATAATGCTGTCTGGCGATGCTAGTATATCAACAAAAACAGGAGAGATGCTTACTACCTGATCTAAACTATCAATACATCCATTGATGCCAGTAACAACTACTGTATAAGCAGTAGTATTAGTTGTGCTTACAGTTACTGGATTGCTTGTAGTGAATGTCCCATCATTCAAATTCCACTGATAACTAACTCCTCCCGAAGCAAATAATACTGCGTTTTCTCCTCTACATATGATAGTGTCGGCAACACTTATTAGTGGTAAAGGTTTAACAGTTACATTCACTGAATCTTTATTCGTACAACTATTAGCATCAGTAATGGTAACATAGTATAATGTATTGCTTAATGGAGTCACGATATTTGTTGCAGTAAATACCCCATTACTCCATACCATAGAACCAATAGCTGTGGCTTGTAATCGAGCTGATTGATTCTTACATACAGAAGTATCATTACCTGCATCAATACTTGGAAGTGGATTAAAGATTAATATAGTAGTGAGTGTACTATCACAGCCAAATATATTACTAAGCGTATCGTAATAAGTACCATTCGTTGTTTGAGTAGCACCACCACATACAAATGATTGACCAACACATTTGTTTACAGTTCGTGTAGCAGCATTTGCATTATT
>CANHVE010000024.1 GCA_947464015.1 Saprospirales bacterium
ATTACTTAATAATAATATATTTGTAGGCTATCAATATACTTGATAGCCTATTTTTATTTCATCACCCTAAAACCTGGTATTTGTTATGACCAAAGAACAAATAGACATTATAAGAGGCCGTATTGAGGCTTTGAGGAGCTATCTTTGACATCGATAATAGAAAACATAGCATCTTCGAACAAGAACAAATTTCACAATTAGCTGACTTTTGGCAAGACGCCTCAAAGGCTGAAGCTATTCTTAAAAATATTCGATTACATAAATCTTGGGTAAACCAATTTGACAAGGTTCAAGCTTCATTTGATGACTTACTAGTGCTTCAAGAATTCTTATTGCTTGGAGAAACAACCGAAGAAGAAGTACGTGTGCAAGAACAAGTAGTAAAAAATAATCTTGAGGAACTCGAATCTAAAAGCACACTCAATCAACCAGAAGATCAACTTAGCGCTATTATCGAAATTAATGCCGGTGCAGGTGGCACTGAAAGCTGCGATTGGGCAGCCATGCTTTTACGTATGTATACCATGTATGCCGAAAAAAATGGTTTCAAAGTGAGTCTGCTCGATGAAAAAGAAGGAGATGTTGCTGGAATCAAATCGGCTAG
This sequence comes from Saprospirales bacterium, assembly GCA_947464015.1. Lineage (GTDB taxonomy): Bacteria > Bacteroidota > Bacteroidia > Chitinophagales > CAMDFR01 > CAMDFR01. The sequence goes on from CANHVE010000024.1 coordinate 605, forward strand.
TATTGAAATTGATGGTGAATTAGCTTATGGATACTTGAAAGGAGAAAATGGCGTGCATCGACTCGTTCGTATCTCTCCTTTCGATTCTAATGGCAAACGTCATACTTCTTTCGCCTCTGTTTATGTATATCCAGTGGTAGATGATACCATTGAAATCAATATCTCTGCATCCGATTTAGAATGGGACACTTTCAGAAGCAGTGGTGCTGGTGGCCAAAATGTAAATAAAGTTGAAACAGCGGTACGTGTTCGACATTTACCTAGTGGACTAGTAATAGAATGCCAACAAGAACGCTCTCAGCATGGAAATAGAGATATCGCTCTACGTATGTTGAAGTCTAAACTATATGAAATTGAAGTGCAAAAAAAGAATGAAGAACGCGCCAAAATCGAGGGACAAAAAATGAAAATTGAATGGGGTTCTCAAATTAGAAATTATGTTATGCATCCATACAAACTCGTAAAAGATGCTCGAACTGGCTATGAAACCTCACAAGTACAAGATGTAATGGATGGTAGCCTAAATGATTTTATCAAAGCATACTTACTAAGTTCGATGAATAAATAGTGTATTATAAAACACTATTTCATTTAACAGCTTTATTCGCTATTTTTATATATACTTATATATTATGAAATTCAACAAAGAATCGATACTCTTTTTTTTTATCGCCCTAGTCATTATACTATTAAATGCACTGTATTTACTGAAGTTCATTTATTTTGATCCAATGGCATTAGCCATTAGTAGATGGCTTTTAGTATTCATCATGTCTTATATTTCTTATAAAAGAAAATCTCTTACTTGGTGGACTTTCACCGGTATGATTGCAGGCGCTTGCATCGGGCACGATTTCCCTTTGTTTGCGAAAAACTTGGATGTACTAAGCAAAATTTTTATTCGATTAATCAAATGCATTATCGCTCCACTCCTATTTTCTACTCTTGTAGTGGGTATTGCAGGGCATAGCAATCTGAAACAAGTAGGAAGAATGGGATGGAAATCGATTTTATATTTCGAAGTAGTTACTACGTTAGCACTACTCATTGGTTTAGTAGCTATCAATATAACTCAAGCAGGTGTAGGATTAGTGATACCCGATGCAAATACCACTGCTACTATAGCTAGCGTTGAAAAACAAGATTGGCAACAAATCATTTTACATATATTTCCAGAAAATATCGCTAAGTCCATTGCTGAAGGTCAAATTTTAGAAATTGTTGTTTTCTCTATTTTATTCGGAATAGGATTAGCATTAGTAAAAAATACCGCTCGCAAACAAACCATGCTTTCATTTACAGAAAGTTTAAGTGATGTGATGTTCAAATTCACTGATGTTATCATGTATATGGCACCACTGGGTATTATGGGTGCAGTAGCTGTAACCGTCGCTAAAAGTGGAATTGCTCCTTTTTACTTTTTTGGTAAGTTAGTGCTAACACTGTATGTAGCCTTATTTGTTTTTGTAGTAGTAGTATTTATTCCTATTTTATTATTCTGTAAAGTAAACTTATTGAAGTTTATAAATGCCATATCCGAACCCGTGACCATCGCTTTTGGTACTGCTAGTAGTGAAGCGGCATTACCAAGTGCACTTGAAAATTTAATACAATTTGGTGTACCACGTAAAATAGTTTCATTTGTATTACCTACTGGATATAGCTTTAACTTAGATGGCACCACTTTATATTTAGCATTAGCTAGTGTATTTGTTGCACAAGCAGCAGGACTAAATATGCCACTCTCTACACAAATAATAATGATGTTGACTTTGATGCTAACGAGCAAAGGTGTAGCAGGTGTGAGAGGCGCTTCTCTTGTTATCTTAATGGGTACGGCAGCTCAATTTCAACTACCAGAAAAAATAATACTGGCGATGTTAAGTGTAGATGCGCTGATGGATATGGGACGAACAGCTGTGAATGTTACTGGAAATTGTATCGCTAGTATTTTTATTGCCAAATGGGAAGGAGAATTTCCAGCAATTAGTACAGATGATAATAAAATATAATAAGATTGTATATTCAATTTAGAATTGTAATCCTATTGCTTAATCTATATATTTGTATCATAATTATTAATTATTAAAAATTAAAAAATCTAAAAAATGAAAAAAGCAGGTTTAATACTAGTAGCATCAGGTTTTTTTGCTCTTGCACTTTCTTCATGTGGATCGTCTTACACTCCTATGACTGAAGAACAAATAAGTACAAAAGCAGACTCTACATTTAATGCTCAAAAAGAAACATTAACGCAACAAGCAAATGAAGCTTGTGCTCAAGGAATGGAAGCATCAGTAGCTGCTAAATTAGAAGAATTACAAGCGAATGCTGCAACAGCTTCAACAACTAAATAATTATTAATTAAAAAATCTATCATTACAAATGAAAAAAATAATATATAGTATTGGAATCTCTTCTTTATTAGCATTGGCTATCACTGGATGTAAACAAGGTAATACAGAAGAAATGATTAAACAAGATCAAGAAAAAGTGAACTCATCTGTTCAAGCTAAAATTGATGAATTAAACATGACTTTAGGCGATGAGTGTAATACAAAAATTAATGAAGAAGCTCAAAAAGCATTTGATGCTCTTCCTAAAACTGCTGTAAAAACTAAAACTCCAGTTAAAAAACCAACTACTAAACCAACTACACCACCTAAAACGACTACTCCTCCACCGAATACTAATACAGGTAAAAATGATGGAACTAGTGGTACTAACACAGGTAAAAAAGATGCTCCTACAACAACTCCTGGTCAAAACTTAGGAAAAAAGAAATAATCTTTTGTTATACAATATATGGAAAGAGGCTAATACATTTGTTTAGCCTCTTTTTATTTTAATCAAATAAACTATTATGCATAAAATATCCAACCAAAAAGTATATTTCTTTCTTATTGGCTTAATAAGTATGCTTATTTATGCTTGTGCGCCCAATTCATCAAAAAAAATGGAATTGCTAAGTAATACCTTAGAGGGTACTTGGGGAGTGGAAAATTCTTCTCTCACTGAAATTTGGAGTAGAAGAAATAACGATTCTTTATGTGCTATTTCTTATTTTTTTAAAGATAATGGAGATAGCGTTTTTCTATCAACATCTAGTATTTATAAATCAAAGGATAAAATTTTTTTAGATATCTTAAATAAGAACAACAAACTAAAATTGTATTATTTAAAAGAAATTGATAAAGACTATTTTGTATTTAATGCTATTAGCGAAGAATTTTATCCTACTTCAATTCATTATAAAATTAGAAAAGAAAAGGATAAAAATTTAGAATCCTTTGTGGATGGAAAAGTGAACGGTAAATATCAATCGTATCAATTTAAAATGTATAAGGTATATTAAAAGACTATAAAAAAAAGTCACGCAATTGCGTGACTTTTTTTTATACAAAATGGTATAATTATTTTGTTAAAGTAGCAGTACAATTATCTGTAGTAGATGGTGTACCATAAGTAGCTGAATAAGTTAAAGCGATAGAGTTACCAGCCGCGTTTAAAGTACCAGTACCAGTAAATACTGTTGAACAAACTGTTCCAGATACGTTAATTGAAGTACCAGATACTGTAGCAGGTACACTGTATGAACCTGAAGTACAGCTATAGTTTCCTAAATCTTTCATAGCAACTGAAGAAGGATCTGTATTTGCAGAGATAATTACTGGGTAAGCAGTTCCGATAACTGAATTACAAGTTTCGTTTACTGTCCAAGTTCCAGCGAATTTAGCATTTGCTTTAGTTTCACAAAATTCTCCTTCATAACCTGTAGGACAATCACATGTTCCTTCTAAACATACACCTGAATTTTGACAAACTACATCTTTACATTTGTCTGTATTACAAGATGCGAAACCCATAGCTAATGCAACTGATACACCTGTAGCTAATACTAATGATTTTAATTTTTTCATTTTTCTTATTTTATTTTTTTGGTTAAAAATATTATTTTATAGTGTGCAAAATTAACTTCTTTTCTTACATTTTCATATAATAAACTCTACAAGTATCTATTTGGTTGCCTCCGCCTGAAAAATAACTTACATAATACTTTATATTTAATTTTTTTGTTATATAATTGACACTTCCTTTTCCAAAAAATAAATAATTGCCTGGCGTTCCACAAACTTGCTGACTATCTAGCTTAATTACAGTATCCACTATATTTAATTGTATAGTATAATCTCCTGCACTACAAGCATAATTACCTAAATTTAAAATATTAAAATGTGAGGTATCCATTTGTACTATTTGCTTCGTACTTTCTATTAAATTACAAGAATCTATTTGTTCGTAGTTGCCCGATAAACTATCTACTAAATTGATTTCACAAAAATCCCCTCTAGTACTTGCTAAACAGTTGCAGTAGCAATGGTCTGTATCAAATACGGTGATACTTTTATTGTAACAAGTGATATCATCACAAGGAAGCTTATTACAGGCAAAAAAAACAACTAGTATCACACTAATTATAATACTAATTAAAACGTACTTTTTCATTCCTCTTTTTTATATAAAAAATAAAGATACTTATATTACGTTAAAGGAGTTAATTCACTAATAATAGTAAGTTATTTCAATACATTTTATAACTTTGTAATCTAATACTTTTTGTGAAATATATATTCATCCTTTTTGCGCTTTATTTTAGTATTGCAACTACTGCACAAGTAACTCCTATTACTGGTGTGGTAAATCTATATTACCCTGTAGATACTGTTTTTACTGTGAATTGTCGCTCACATATAGGTTTAACGAATCGTACTGGCTTAACTATAGGCGATGATATTTTGATTATTCAAATGCAAGGTGCGGTTATTGATACAACTAATACGAATCAATTTGGTATCGTAAAAAGATTGATGAATGCGGGGAATTTCGAATTTGCTACTATTATTGATACGAATGGAAATGACATTGAACTTAAAAATACATTATCCAAATACTTCAATGCTTCTGATAAAGTACAAGTAGTAAAAATTGCCAAGTACAAAAGCGCACTTACTTTTTCTACTATTACATGTAGCCCTTGGAATGGCAGTACTGGAGGGATTATAGCATTAGACATACTCGATACACTTATTTTAAATGCACCAATAAATGCTTCTGATAAAGGATTTCGTGGAGGTAATTTATATCCCAATGCTTCTTTTGTATGTAATGATACCAGACCTTATTGGTCTTTATTTAGTGGGGTACTAGGACCCAAAGGAGAAGGTATTTATAAGTATAATAGTAAATACGAATCTGGGATGAATTTCATTGCAACTGGCGGTGGTGGCGGAAGTGCTAATAATAGTGGTGGGGGTGGGGGTGCCAATGCTGGTCAAGGGGGTGATGGTGGTGCACAATCTACTGACTGTGGAATAGGCTCTAACAATGGCTTAGGGGCTTATCCTATTGATTATACTTTTATTAATAAACTATTTTTGGGTGCTGGTGGTGGTGCTGGTCAGCAAGACGAAAACCTTGCTACACCTGGTATGAACGGAGGTGGGATAATCTTTATTAAAGCGAAATATATAATTGGTAATAGTCAAACTATTGAAGCCAATGGAGGAAATCAAACTGCTGATGCAGGAGATGGTGCAAGGGCTGATGGTGCTGGTGCTGGTGGCGCTGGTGGTTGTATCGTATTAGATATAAATAATTATGTTGGTACGCTAAACGTTTCTGCTAAAGGTGGTAAAGGGGGTAATACGCGTATAGAAGATGTTGTAATTGCTACAGGTCCAGGTGGTGGCGGGGGTGGTGGATTGATCTGGCATAAAGGAATTGCGCTTCCTCCTATAGTAATTACAAATGTTGGTGGCGGATTAGCAGGAACTGTCATCAATTCATTATCTCCCTTAAATGGTACATCCTATGGGGCTTTAGATGGAGTAGATGGCTTTGTAAAAGATAGTTATTTACCTATAAAAAACACCTATACACATCCTGATATTACCAGTATTAACAATGATACGGCAGTATGCGCTCATGACTCCGTATTAATTCATATTACCATACAAGCAACAGGTGCTATTAATACCAGTTGGACTCCAGCTAAAGGTTTTGCATATACTTCTGTATCTAGTGCAATGATTGCTCCAGGTCAATCTGGGTATATTTATGCAACCATAATTGATTCTCTTGGTTGTACTGATATCGATAGCATGTATATTGAAGTATGGCCCTTACCTACAAGCAATTTATTAAATCAATATATCATTCAATTATATGATAGTATTCAACTACATGCCAATTTATATGATAGTATTTATTGGGCTCCGAATAGATTTATCGATTCTATATTCTCATTTAATCCTACGTTTACACCACCTGCCACACAATTATATAGATATTATTTAGTCGATTCAAACCAATGTATTTATTATGATTCATTGCTTATTAAAGTAAAACAATGTACTAATTTAGGATTGGCTAATATCTTTACGCCTAATGGAGATGGGATCAACGACACGTATCACTTCAATAATATTTTAATAGATGAATTAATCTCCTTTCAAATATTTACACGTTGGGGCGAATTAGTGTTTGAGACTAATAATCTAGGAGACTTTTGGGATGGCACATTTCATGGAAAAGAATTAAGTACCGATGTATATACCTATCAAATAAAAGGTAAATGTTATGGTGCCATTTTCCAAGATTCGGGAAATATCTCTCTTATTCGCTAGAAATGTGCATTACTTCGTTCATAATTTATTAAAAAAACATAATAATTTTTTCTTTTTAAGAAATTTTAGTATTTTGCATCCTTAAATAATATACTCAATTATATGAATCTTAATCTACAAAAAGTTAAATTACTCGCACTGATTTTGTTTATATATGGCTCTATGAGCATATACGCACAAGACATCCATTTCTCGCAGTACTATGCATCTCCTCTAACACTTAACCCAGCTTTGACTGGAAAGTTCAACGGACAGTATAGAATTAGTGGAATTTATCGTTCTCAATGGGCTCCAGCTGGTTCACCATTATTTATGACCCCTGCTTTAGCAGTAGATGGATCATTATTTAAAGGTCTGTTAAAAAAGGATGCTGTTGGGGTTGGTCTAGTATTATTTACTGATAGACAGAACAAGGCAACTTTAGTTCAATATCAAATTTTAGGTTCTTTAGCTTATCATAAAGGACTTGGTGCCAACAATGGGACTCAAATCTCTTTAGGTTTTCAAGGAGGTTACGTATTGAAACAATTGAATTCAGCTAAATTACAATTTGGTGATGGATTTGCTCTAGGTGGAGTTGGTGGAGGATATGAATATACAACATCTGCTGAGATTGCTACATTAAAAAATAAATTTGGTTATTTCAATATGAATGCTGGTTTATTTGTAAATAGCAGAATCTCTAAATCAGCTGTAATTTATGGTGGTTATAGCTTCAACAACTTAGGAAGACCAGTAGAACAATTCAGTAGTGCAACTATCGATAAAGTTGGGGTGGCATGGAGACATGTAGTACATGTTGGAGCTGAAGTAGATGCGACAAAAAAAATCGTTTTAATTCCAGGCGTATTATGGCAAATGCAAGCAAAAGCTCAAGAGCTTAACTTTGGTATCACAGCAGGTTACCATATTAAATTAGATCCTAACGGAGGAACAGATCATACTACAGTATTCTTAGGTTTATGGAATAGAATGACTCCAAACTATATTTCTAGCGCAAAAGCTAAATATGGTGAAGAATCAATTATCCCTAAAATTGGATTAGAAATTAATAGAATTAGATTTGGTGCTGCTTTAGATATTCCATTATCTAAAATCAGTTTAACTAAAAACGGAATTGTGAGCGGTACAGGATTAGCTGCTTCTTACAAAGGAAATCGTCCTTTAGCCTTTGAAATTAGCTTAGCTTACGTTGGTAGAACATTTACTCCAAAAGAGAATATTTACTTATTCAACCCACGTTTCTAATAACACACTCAAGGAAAATCTAATCAATAAAAGTTTAACTCAAAATAAAAAATCAATATATGAAAAGAATATACAAAAGAGCATACTCTTATAATGTATTTCTAATTAAAACATGTTTAGTAGTATTTTTACTAAGCATCGGTTTTAATATGTATGCTATTGCAGGAAAAGAAGAACAAAATACTAGAAAGTATTCTAAAATAAGTTATGGTAAAAAACTAAAATTAGCTAAAACCTTAATGGGTAAAGGCGGTTACATTACTGCTGCTCAATATTTAGAAGAATATTTAGAAAAAAAACCTAATAATTTTAAAGCTTTATATATGTGCGCAAAAGCGAATGAAATGATTCGTGATTATGTACGTGCTGAAAAATTTTACAAGCAATTATTAGATGTAAAACCTACCAAATATCCTACTGCAAGATATGACTATGCTCGTATGTTGAAGTATAATGGTAAATATGATCAAGCTAAAAAAGAATTTTCTACATTCAAATCTGAATATGATGGATCTGATGCAGAAATTTATCAAAAAATGGTGAAAAATGAAATCACTGGTTGTGATAATGCACTTACTATTTGGACTAAACCTATAGATCCTAGAAAAGTAGAACATGTAAGTGAACCAGTAAATAATGAATTGACTGAGTTAGCTCCTAAATGGATAGATAGCAAAACATTATTATATTCTAAGTTCCCACATGATACAGCTATCAATTTGACGAACTTCTGGAAAATGAAAAAAGATTATAGAACTAAAATCTATACTGCTACAGGAGAAGGAACTGAATTTTCGAATGAAACACAAGTACCTGGTGCTGTAAACGATCCTAAATTCCATTGTGGTAATGCGGTAATGACTGCTGATGGTAATACTATGTATTTTACAAAATGTTCTGAAGATGAAATGTTGAATATGATTTGTAAAATTTATATGAGCAAAAAAGAAGGTAGCAATTGGGGCGAACCTAAAGAAATGCCTATCAATGCTGAAAAAGCAACTACAACTAGACCTGCTTTAGGTAAAGATGCAAACGGAAATGATATTCTTTTCTTCTCTTCTAATAGAGAAGGTGGTCAAGGTGGCGAAGATATCTGGGTAGCTTCTTTAGATAAAAATGGAATGGCTTCAAATCCTAAAAACTTAGGTAAAGTAATCAATACACCTAGTGATGAAACTTCTCCTTACTATGATTTAGCATTCAAAAGATTATTCTTCTCTTCAAATGGTCACCCTAATATGGGAGGATATGACGTATTTGTTGTAAAAGGAAATATCGATGGATGGGATTCTATCCAAAATATGGGTTTACCTATCAACTCTAGCGCAGATGATTTATATCTTGCTTTAGATGATATGGGAGAAAAAGGATATATGGTTTCTAATAGAGTAGGTTCTATAGCAACTAGAGGAACTACTAGTGGTGATGATATCTATACAGTATACTTAGGTGGAAGAAAATTATACTTACGTGGTTCTTATGCAGTTAAAAATGACCCTACTAACAAAGCTGTTTTGGGCGTAGATAACTCTTTCTATTTAAATAATGAAGGGGCGTTTGATAAAAAAGGATCAGGTATCACTTCTGCTCAAAAATTTGTTTACCAAATGGAGGCAGGTAAAAAATATAAAATCAATGGTACGAAAGAAGGTTTCTATCCAGCAGTTGATAATATTGATGCGCCAGCAAAAATCAATTCAATGTCTGATACAGTTGATATGGTATTCTATTTAACACCTATCATCAAATTAAAAGCTAAAATTGAAAATGTATATTTCGTGTTTGATAAACATGGTTTAAATAAAGAAAATGCAATGGGTAAAACCGATTCAGTTGCTAGCTTCTTAATCAATAATCCTACTTATGGACTTGAAATTACAGGTCATACAGATAGTAAAGGTACAGATGAGTATAATGATAAATTATCTCAAGAAAGAGCTCAAGAAGTAGCTGATTACTTAATGAAAAAAGGTATAGCTAAAGAAAGATTAATCGTGAAAGGTGTTGGTGAAAAACAACCAATTGCTCCAAACGAATTCCCTGATGGTAGAGATAATGAAGAAGGAAGAGCGACAAATCGTCGTGTTGAATTTAAATTATTCAGTGATGAAATTAAAGTGGATATCGAATACGATAAAGCTTTCCCTACAGGTGTAGAATAATCAATCAAATTCTAATATAAAAAAAGCGCTTACAACTTGTAAGCGCTTTTTTTATGTCATGGTGTTTCTATTTATTTCGTAATTAATTCTATCGACTTGTATTCATTTACAATATTCATATGATTCAACATAAAAAAAACTTACCTGATTTTCAGGTAAGTTTCTAAATACGTTATATCAAAATCTTTATTAACTTCTTAATATTTCAATATTTAATATGCTTTGAATAGGAATATACTTCCCTCCTTTCAACATTAACCAATCGCTATTTTTAGATAAAATAACTGAGTTGATTTGTTTATAACCATCATCGGTTTTAAATATTACATTCGATTTACAATCATTCGATTGTCCATAGATTATAGCATTAAAAATCTTTTGAATTAAACTGGTCTTTTGTAAAACACTAAACATTGGAGAGATTCTTTCAAAATGTACACTGGCTAAGTCTTCATTGAATATTTGAACTGGATTAATCTCATTACCTACCATAAAAGTTTATTTATAATTAATAATTGGTAGTTTAGTTTTTTTGTTAGTACTTATCTTTACGCTTATTTATTTAAAATGTTACATAAATATTAAATACATATGAATCATCCTAAAAATACGCTTGTAATAGGCGCTTCTACAAAGCCTGAACGTTATAGTTATAAAGCTATTCATATGCTACTAGAGCATCATCACACTGTTTTTGCTATTGGAACTAAGCAAGAAGAGCTTTTTGGGATTGATATCTATTCCGATTTAGTAGCATTTAAGGATATAGATACAATAACATTATATATTAATCCTGAAATTCAAAAAAACTACCTTGATTATATGATTTCGCTTCATCCAAAAAGGATAATTTTTAATCCAGGAACTGAAAATCCTAGTATTTATTCTACACTTCAGTCACATCATATCGAATGTTTGGAGGCATGTACACTAGTTCTATTGAGTACCAATCAATTTTAATTCGTTAAAACAGATGAAGTTTGAATTAACGTTAAAAAGACACTAGAAATACCAATGCGATTTAATTTTTTTGTACCTTTATACGCTGTATGAGTAATAATTCAATATATGATAAATACGAAGTAGTTGTAGGCTTAGAAGTGCATGCACAACTACTCACTAAAAGCAAAGCTTATAGTTCAGATGCCAACTCTTATGGCGTATCGCCCAATACTTTATTAAGTCCGGTTACATTAGGATTACCAGGTGCATTACCTGTAATGAATAAAAAATCGGTTGAGTTAGCTGTAAAAGTAGGATTAGCAACCCATTGTTCGATTAGAGAATACAATGAGTTCTCAAGAAAAAATTATTTTTATGCTGATTTACCTAAAGGATATCAAATTACACAATTTGATACACCTATATGTTATGATGGATTTATTACTATTCAAACGACTAATGGACCTAAGAAAATAGAACTGGAACGAATTCATTTGGAAGAAGATGCAGGGAAAAGTATTCATGATTTAGATCCCTTCAATACCTTAATCGATTTGAATAGAGCCGGTGTTCCTTTAATAGAAATTGTATCCCGTCCGGATATACGAAGTAGCGATGAAGCTTATGCATTTTTAAGTGAAGTTCGTAAATTGCTTCGATACTTAGATGTTTGTGATGGCAATATGGAAGAGGGAAGTTTACGTTGTGATGCCAATATTTCAGTACGTTTGAAAGGTGCAACTACATATAATCAACGAGTAGAAGTAAAAAATATGAACTCTATGAGAAATGTAAAACGCGCCATAGAACATGAATTTATTCGCCAAATTGATGTACTAGAAGCGGGTGGTAAAATCACCATGGAAACGATGAATTTTGATGCTGTAACGGGCACAACATCCAGTATGCGTAGCAAAGAGATGGCGCATGATTATAGATATTTCCCTGAACCTGATTTATTACCTCTTATAGTAGATACACAATATATTGCGCATGTTAAAAGCAATATGCCAGCTCTTCCTAATGAACTTAAAAAAACATTTATAGAAGAATATAAATTAAGTGAATATGATGCTTCTATTCTAACAGAGGATAGATCTATATCTACTTATTTCAATGAAATTATTGCCCTTAAAAAAGATTATAAAGCGGCTACCAACTGGTTGATAGGCCCTATTAAATCTTATGTGAATGAAAATGCAATACATTTTGAAGATTTCCCTTTACCTAGCAACAAAATAGTTGAGTTAATGAACTTAATTGAATCAGGTAAAACGAACTTTTCGGTGGCAAGTAATGTTCTATTCAATGAACTTATAAAACAACCAGAACAAGATGCGTTGACTTTAGCTACTACATTAAACTTAATTCAAAATAGTAATGAAGAAGATTTAAGTATCTTAATTGATGAGGTTTTACTTGCATTTCCTGAAAAAGTAACGGAATATAAAGCGGGTAAAAAAGGACTTATGGGACTATTTGTTGGAGAGGTAATGAAAAAAAGTGGTGGTAAAGCCGATCCTAAAACAACAACCAAATTATTGAATCAAAAACTTTCTTAGTATCAAATAAATTAATGAATTTACAATCAATCAAACATATAATGAAAAATCCTATTTTACTATTTTCCTTTTTATTAATCGTATTATTTTCTTGTGAGAGCTCAGTACAATCTCAAGGGTTTTCGATAAATGGTGTTTTAAAAAATGCTGTTAATGAGACTATTTATCTCGATTATTTAACCATGACCGATGCTAAAACGTTGGATACCACTAAAACAGATGCTAATGGTAAGTTTGCATTTTCTGGGATAGTGAAAGAATATGGATTAGTTAGAATACGAACTGTAGATAATAATGCTTGGTTATTTTTAATAAATAATAAAGATAAAGTTACCATAAACGGAGATAGAAAAAATCCAATGGTATATACTATCAAAGGAGGAAAAGACAATGAAACATTCCAATTCATAAATGATTTTATGGTACAATCTCAAATAGATATTGATGCCAAAAACAAAAGATATGTAGCAGCAGGCCAATCTAATGCAGATCCTATATTAGTCAATAAAATCAAAGATTCGATAATGGCGCAGATTGCCGATTTTGAAACTCGTTTTAAAAAATTATCCGATACTACTAACAATCATATTATCATGTTATATGCTTCTAGTTTTTTAAATTTAGAAGCTGATATGGCCTATGGTAAAAAGATATTATCACGTATGGAAAGTGTTGCACCTAAATCTATCTATACAGCACAATTTAAAGATCGTTTAACACAGTTAGAATCTCAGCTTAATGCTCAAAAAGCGCAACAAGAAAAAGAAAAAAATACTGCTGTAGGAGGTACTGCTCCAGATATTAATTTAAAAACTCCAGATGGTGTAGAATTGAAATTATCATCATTAAGAGGGAAAGTAGTACTATTAGATTTTTGGGCTAGTTGGTGTGCACCATGTAGAAGAGAAAATCCAAATGTAGTTGCTTTATATAAAAAACATAAAGACAATGGCTTTACAGTATATTCTGTATCGCTTGATAAAGCTGCTGATCCTTGGAAATTAGCGATACAAAATGATGGTTTAATATGGCCAAACCATGTGAGCGATTTAGCAGGTTGGTCAAGCAGTGCTGCAGCACTTTATGGTGTTACATCTATTCCTCGTACATTCTTAATCGATAAAGAGGGAAAAATTGTAGCAACTAATTTAAGAGGTGAAGAATTAGATAGAAAAGTAGAAGAATTATTATTAAGCGAATAAATTAGTACATAAACTATATGAATTCAGAAGATATATTAAAAGCATTATCCGTTGTAATCGATCCCGATTTCAAAAAAGATATTGTTACACTTCATATGGTTAGGAATATTCAAATTGAAAATAATCATATTAATTTTGATTTAGTACTAACTACTCCCGCTTGTCCGCTTAAAGAACAGTTTAGAAAACAATGTACAGAAGCCATTATTACTGCATTCCCTGATGCAAGAGTGCTTATTAATATGACTTCCGAAACAACTTCAATAAGAAGTAATGAAATTAATATTTTACCGAATGTTAAAAATATTATTTGCATCTCATCTGGTAAAGGTGGTGTAGGTAAAAGTACAGTGGCTGTAAATCTTGCTTATACACTACAACGTATGGGAGCTAAAGTAGGATTATTAGATGCCGATATTCATGGTCCATCTATACCTCATATGTTAGGGATAAAAAATATAAAACCTGAAATTCGCGATATTAAAGGCAAACATTATATGGTGCCTATCGAAAAAGATGGATTAAAAGTTCTCTCTATTGGTTTAATTGTAGATGAATATCAAGCATTAGTTTGGCGTGGTCCAATGGTTACAAGTGCTTTAAAACAATTTATTACAGATACATTATGGGGTAAATTAGATTATTTAATTTTAGATATGCCTCCTGGCACTGGTGATGTACATATTACCATGACTCAAACAGTTCCGCTTACAGGCGTTGTTATCGTGAGTACACCTCAACAAATTGCAGTTGCTGATGCACGTAAAGCTATTGCCATGTATCGCTTACAAAATGTAAACGTACCTATTTTAGGTTTAATTGAAAATATGGCTTACTTCACTCCTGCCGAATTACCTAATAATAAATATTATGTGTTTGGTAAAGGCGGTGCACGTCAATTAGCAGATGAATATGAAATATCTTTTTTAGGTGAAATTCCATTAATTCAAAGTATTATGGAAGGGGCGGAAAAAGGTCTACCTGCATCGGAAGAATTTGAAGCGATAGATAGTATTTATAAAGAAATTGCTGGAAATATTGCTCGGAATATTTCTATCAAAAACGAAGAAAAACTAAAAGAACAATCAACTATTCCAGCAAATGCTGAATAATGAATAAAGAAGAATTATATAAAAAAGTAGATCTTGCACTCGATACTATGCGCCCTTATCTAGCAAATGATGGAGGCAATGTTGAAATACATGAGATTACTGAAGATTATGTAGTTCGTTTAAATTTACTTGGTTCTTGCAGTACTTGTCCGCAAAGTTTTATGACCATGAAAGCAGGAATTGAAGAAGCTATTAAACGTAGTGTTCCAATTATTTCAAGAGTAGAAGCCATTAATCTTACGCCTCATCCTTATCACGACGATATTATTGACCAGCTCTAAGTTTTTCTATCATGATTTGAGCAGTTCTTTTACTAGCTCCTTCATTACCTAATAAAGCAATCAATTTACGATATTCCTCTTTTAAATAATCTCTATGTGTAGGTTCTACTATTCTATTTAGATGAATGATTAATTGCTCTTCATTAAAGTCATCTTGTATTAATTCCGTTACTAATGTTTTATCTGCAATTAAATTAACTAATGAAATATATTTAATCTTTATTAATTGTCGAGCAATCCAATAAGATATATATCCTCCTTTATAACACACTACTTGAGGCACTTTAAATAAGGCTGTTTCTAAAGTAGCGGTTCCACTCGTTACCAATGCAGCAGTTGATTTAGAAAGCAACTCATAGGTATTATCAAATACGATTGCTACATTATTATTTTGTATACAAGATTTATAAAAATCTATACCATGATGACTAATGGCTGCAACTACAAATTGATATTGAGGAAATGTAGCAGTAATAGCACACATTTTTTCTAGCATTTGAGTAATCTCTTGCTTTCTACTGCCAGGCAATAGCGCGATTATTGGTTTCTCAAATTGTAATGTATTAGTAAGCGTTGTTTGTTGAATAGCGTCTAATAAAGGATGACCAACATAATGCACAGGGTATTTATATTTTTCATAAAATGCTTTTTCAAAAGGGAGTATCACAAACATTTCATCTACATATTTTTTAATTTGCTCTACTCTACTTTCTTTCCATGCCCAAATTTGCGGAGAGATATAGTAAAATACTTTGATATTGTTTTCGTGAGCCCAACGTGCCATACGTAAATTAAAACCAGGAAAATCAATTAGAATCAATACATCTGGAGAAAAAGCTTTGATTTGTTTTTTGGCCAAACTGAAATTTTGTAATATGCTAACTATATTTTTTAATACCTCATAAAATCCCATGAATGACATGGTTTTATAATGTTTTAAAATGTTAGCCCCTTGAGCTTCCATCTTATCTCCTCCCCATGCTTGAATAGTCGCTTGATTATCCAATAGCCTGATATTTTTGATAAGATTTGCTCCATGTAAATCACCAGAAGCTTCTCCTGCAATTACAAAATATTTCATTTAATATAGAATTTCATCTTTGAATGCATCTGTATGATTTTACTTTGGTTTATTGCTCCCTATTATTTACCAAAATAAATAAAGTAGATAATCACCCCTACCCAAAATAAAGTACCGAAAATAATACCTCTTTGGGCTTTTTGCATATAGTAATTATTAAAAATAAAAAAAGGAATCAAATTTAAAATGGCTCCTAATTTAAGATAGGAAATGTAAAGCGAAGGATACTCTTGAGCTAGCTTTAACATAGATGACCAAATAAAACTACTGTTTTTAATTCCAAAGAAAATAAATGATCCAATCAAAGGCAATATGATTCCTATGAGGATACCATAAACTAATTTATCTAATTTTTGTGTCATGATAATTTCCAATTTTGATTAATAAATGAAATGGCATGATGTGCTGTTAAATCGTATTGAACAGGAGTAACGCTAATAAATCCTTCTTTTAAAGCCCACTCATCAGTATCTTCTCCTTTATCTTTATTTACAAAACGTCCAGTTAACCAATAATATTCTTGACCTCTTGGATCTTTTCGTTTATCAAATTCTTCTACCCATTTGGCATTGGCTTGTCGACAGATTTTTATCCCCTTAATTTTATTTTTAGGTAAAGAAGGAATATTTACATTGAGCAGGGTTCCTTCGGGTACAGGGTTTTCAAGCATCAATTGTGCTAACTGTACACAATAGGAAATACCTTGAGAAAAATCAGCTTCATATCTATAATCACATAAAGAAAATCCAATGGATGGGATACCTTCAAGTGCCGCTTCAACCGCAGCACTCATAGTGCCCGAATAAATTACATTGATAGAGGCATTAGATCCATGATTAATTCCACTCACACATAAATCAGGTTTTCTATGAAAAATAATATCTACTGCTAATTTCACACAATCTACTGGTGTTCCACTGCATTGATAGGCTTCAATGCCTTCTTCATAAGCTACTTTTTGTAAACGAAGTGGTTGATTAATCGTAATTGCATGTCCCATTCCACTTTGGCCTTTATCAGGAGCTACAATATATACATCACCTAAAGCTTTCATGGCGATAGCTAATGCTTTGATACCAGGTGCTGTTACTCCATCATCATTCGTTACTAAGATTAAAGGTCTATCCGTTTCTTTGGAAACTTTAATTTTATCTTTTGTTTTCATTATTTATTTGTATTAATAAACTCTTTATATCACTAATAGAGTATAATGTTTCCATATTTTTTTTTAGGATTAATTTATCTCCCATTTGTTTTTTTAAAAATGGTAAAATTTCGATGCTTGTTAATAGAGTATAATTTTTAGTAATAGGTAAATCTATTTTATCATTCGTAGTAGAATAAAAATAAAATTGATTGGCTACTTCAAAAATCAAATAGGATTGTTGATTATTTTTGGCTCCTAAACCAAAGGATAAACTTTTCAAACTATCTTTAATATTCAAATCCGTATAATCATCTATTAAGTATTCATAACAATTTATGTTAGAAGAAAGAATCTGCTTTACTAAAATCCCTTTAATAGATGAATTTTTTAAAATTCGTTTATAGAAATCGTGACCTATTCGAAAACTATCGATGTTTGAAGTATACACATGACTTATATTTTTATTATGAAATTTATAATCGATACAAGTTCTAAAATAAGATTCTACTCCTTTATTAAAATACTCTTTCATATACTCATGATATTCGATATAACAAGGTATAGAAGTATTGTCTGATTTATAAATTACTGAAAATACTGCTAAGCCTTCACTGCCTTTCAATGTATCTCTAACTGCTGCAAGAATATTATTCCAATGAAAAATAATACTTAAACAACATATTGAAAATACAATTGATTTTTTTTTCATCAATATTAATCGTTCAATTTTAGTACGGCCATAAATGCTTGTTGAGGCACTTCTACTTTACCAAATTGGCGCATACGTTTTTTCCCTTTCTTCTGTTTTTCTAATAATTTTCTTTTACGTGAAATATCCCCACCATAACATTTAGCTGTTACATCTTTACGCATAGCTGAAATCGTTTCACGTGCAATAATTTTTGCTCCAACTGCTGCTTGAATAGCAATAACAAATTGTTGTTTAGGGATCAATTCTTTTAATTTTTCACATAATCTTCTTCCAAAATCATACGCTTTATCTCTATGAATCATGGCACTAAGCGCATCTACATTTTCACCATTTAGTTTTATATCTAACTTCACTAAATCGCCAGCTTTAAAACCAGTTACATGATAATCAAAAGAGGCATATCCTCTTGAAATAGATTTTAGTTTATCATAAAAATCAAAAACGATTTCTGCCATAGGCATCTCAAAAATCAATTCTACACGAGTAGTTGTTAAGTAACTTTGATTGAGTAATATGCCTCTTTTTTCCATACACAATCCCATGATTACACCAATATATTCAGGCTTAGTAATTACTTGTGCTTTGATATAAGGCTCATCGATATAATCAATATTGGTTACATCTGGCAAATTGCTCGGATTATGTAAAATAATTTTTTCTCCTTGAGTGGTATAACAATGATAAGTTACTTGTGGTACGGTTGTAATAATAACTTGATCATATTCACGTTCTAATCGTTCTTGAATAATTTCTAGATGTAATAAACCTAAGAAACCACATCTAAAACCAAATCCTAATGCGATAGAGGATTCGGGTTCCCAAACTAATGAAGCATCATTTAATTGTAGCTTTTCTAAGGAGTCACGTAAATCTTCAAAATCATCATTATCGATTGGATAAATACCTGCAAATACCATAGGTTTCACATCCTCAAATCCATTAATTCCTTCTTTACAAGGAGTTAAAGAATTGGTAATCGTATCCCCTACTTTAATTTCTTTAGCTTGTTTAATACCTGTTATCACATAACCTACATCACCTGCTTTGATAAATTCTCTAGGTTCAGGTTTTAATCGTAAAACCCCTACTTCATCCGCAATATATTCCTTACCTGTATTGAAGAACTTAATTTTCTCCCCTTTACGCATCGTACCATTAACAACTTTAAAATAAGCAATGACGCCTCTAAAAGAGTTGAACATACTATCAAAAATCATCGCTTGTAACGGTGCTTCTGAATCGCCTTTAGGTGGTGGAATGCGTTCGATAATGGCTTCTAAGATCTTATCTACACCAAATCCTGTTTTACCTGATGCTGGAATAATTTCACTTCTATCGCAGGCAATCAAATCAACTATTTGGTCACTCACTTCTTCTATCATGGCACCATCCATATCTATTTTATTCAATACAGGAATGATTTTTAAATCATGCTCTAAGGCTAAATATAAATTGGAAATTGTTTGTGCTTGTATACCTTGTGAAGCATCTACTAATAATAATGCCCCTTCACATGCGGCAATAGATCGGGATACTTCATACGAAAAATCCACATGACCTGGCGTATCAATTAAATTAAAAATATATTTTTTTCCTTTATAGGTATAATCTAATTGTACTGCGTGACTTTTAATTGTGATTCCTTTCTCACGTTCTAAATCCATATCATCTAATACTTGAGCCATTTTATCACGTTCTGCAATAGCATTAGTCATATCTAATAACCTATCTGCAAGAGTACTTTTTCCATGGTCGATATGAGCGATAATACAAAAATTTCTAATGTTTTCCATAAGTGCAAAATTACATTGTTTTACTTAGAGCTTCTTCTTTATTTACATAAAAAAAAGCGATTATACTGAATATAATCGCTTTTAAAAGTTTTATAATATGATTATAACTGAGGACAGAATTTTACTTTATTATTATTGCCAAAACAACCTCCATAAATGATGGATAATTCTGGACCACCCACGGTTCCACTTCCTTTTGAAAACTTAGAGGTATTGATATCATAACTAAATCCTACCTGTAATTTTTTATAATCAAATCTAATGGCTGGAGCAACTGCATCAAATTGATTATTTACCCTAACAAAAACACCTAATAAAATAGCAATTTTACTAGAAGGTAAGTATCCTAAATGATAACGAGCATAGGTTCCGATATTTAATTCATTAGCCGATCCTTGATGTAAGAACATGAAACTTGGTAACATCGCAAATTTGCCTTTTACTAATATTGCAGCACCTCCATGAAAAGTAACCTTCGCATACTGACGTTCTGGATTATCTTTAAAAAATACAAGCTTTGGTTGA
>CANHVE010000025.1 GCA_947464015.1 Saprospirales bacterium
AAATAGATATTCATTTCCATTATCATCATGTACATTAATAAATCTGGTAATACTTAAATCATCAAATTTTTGTTTATTGTTATTTTGAACACTCATACATTGTGGCTCTAACTGCCCAAATGAATCCTGAATCGTAAATGCACATATACTAAAAACTAATGAAAAAACTATGTGTATCTTCGACTTCACTGTACTGATGATGGTTTTAGATAAATTACTTTTCAAAATAGGATGTTGATTTTTTGACATAAAATTGTCTGAATAGATTTTTGTCATAGGTAGGTTGGTTACTTTGGTTATTTAATGAAGAACGATATATTATGAAATGTAATAGAAATTTTTCATATTTCAAAAATAATTAATGTGAAAATTAATTCATTATCCTTGCTGAATTCAATTTTTAGTTTTAATAAACCAAAAAAAATCCTTTTACTCATAGGAATAAAAGGATTTTTTTAATTATAGTTTAAAGTATGATTAATCTTCTAAGATTGCTTCTACTTTATTTTTTTTGCTACGAAGTCTTTCTAAATCTTCTTTACTACCTACTAGTAAATCTTCATATCTTCTCATACCAGTACCTGCAGGAATTTTATGTCCAACGATTACGTTTTCTTTTAATCCCATCAAGTTATCTTCTTCTGCTCCAATACTTGCCGTACTTAATACTTTAGTTGTTTCTTGGAACGAAGCCGCACTGATCCATGAGTTAGTACCTAATGAAGCTCTAGTGATACCTTGTAACATGGTACTTGCTGTTGCAGGAATCGCATCTCTGTATTCTACTAAAGCTAAATCATTACGTTTTAAATTAGAATTTTCGTCTTTCAATTTACGTAAGCTAACGATTTGACCTTTTTTGTATGTAGTAGAACCACCTTCATTACTTACTACTTTTTTATCGTATAAATCATCATTCACTCTTAAGAATTCAAACTTATCGCATGCGCTATCTTGTAATAAACGAGTATCACCTGGATCTTCGATATTTACTTTGCTCATCATCTGACGTACAATTACCTCGATATGTTTATCAGAGATTTTAATCCCTTGTAAACGGTAAACTTCTTGTACTTCATTCACTAAGTATTGTTGTACGGCGAATGGACCTTTGATTTTTAAGATATCTAATGGCGTAACTGTACCATCACTTAAAGGAGTTCCTGATCTAACAAAATCTTGATCTTGTACTAAAATATGTTTAGATAATTTCACTAAATATTTTTTCACTTGACCATCTCTCGCTTCAATCATGATTTCTCTGTTACCACGTTTGATAGTACCAAATTTCACTACCCCATCAATCTCCGCTACAACAGCCGGATTTAAAGGATTACGAGCCTCGAACAACTCCGTTACTCTTGGTAAACCACCCGTGATATCTCTTGCTTTACTCATGATTCTTGGAATCTTCGCTAAAATAGCACCCGCTTTAATTTTTTGTTTTTCTTCTACTGCTAAGTGAGCTCCTACTGGCATGTTGTAAAACTTGCTACCAGATTTTGTTTCAATTACTAGTGAAGGAATTTTTGTTTTATCTTTTGATTCGATAATGATTCTTTCTGTGTGACCTGTTTGCTCATCATTCTCTTCTTTGAAAGTGATATTTTCAATAATACTTTCGTATTTGATAGTACCATCTTCAGTAGATAAAATTACGTTATTAAATGGATCCCAAGTACAGATTAATTCATCTTTTTTCACTTTAGCACCATCTTTCACTGCCATTGTAGCACCATATGGAATCATATAGTTAAATAAGATTTTATCGCTATCTGCTTTCATGATTTTCAACTCACCCGTTCTACCAATTACGATATTCACTACTTCACCTTCTTCATTTGTAGATTTAACGGTACGTAAACCATCATAAACTACTCTACCATCAAATTTAGATTTGAATTTATTTTCAGAAGCAGATAAAGATGCCACCCCACCCACGTGGAATGTACGAAGTGTTAACTGTGTACCTGGCTCACCAATTGATTGAGCGGCTAAGATACCTACTGCATCACCCATTTCAGCGGTTCTGTTTCCAGCTAAGTTTCTACCATAACATTTCACACAAACACCTCTTTGCGTTTCGCAAGTTAATACCGAACGAATATCAACGGTTTCAATATTAGCTGCTGTAATAGTAGCTGCAATTTTTTCATTGATTTGTTCACCAGCTGCAACTAATAATGCATCTGTTTCAGGATGTGTTACATCATATAAACTAAATCTTCCTACAATTCTTTCTGATAATGATTCAACGATTTCATCATTATCTTTCAATGCGCTAACTGCAATACCTCTTAAAGTATGACAATCTTCATCTCTGATAACTACATCTTGAGCAACATCCACTAATCTTCTAGTTAAGTAACCCGCATCAGCTGTTTTTAACGCCGTATCGGCAAGACCTTTACGAGCACCGTGTGTAGAGATAAAGTACTCAAGAATCGAAAGACCTTCTTTAAAGTTAGAAAGGATTGGATTCTCGATAACCTCTGAACCTGTAGAACCTGATTTACGTGGCTTAGCCATCAAACCTCTGATACCACCTAACTGTTTAATTTGCGCTTTAGAACCTCTGGCTCCTGAATCTAACATCATATAAACAGAGTTGAACCCTTGTTTATCTTTTGCTAAACGATCCATCAATAAGTTGGTAAGCTTATTATCTGTTCTACTCCAAGTATCAACTACCTGATTGAAACGCTCTGAATTTGTAATGAAACCATTACCATAGTTATCTTGAATTTCATCGATCTCTTTATTCGCTTGTTCGATATAGATTTTTTTCTCATCAGGGATAATAATATCACCTAAGTTGAAAGATAATCCACCTCTGAATGCCCAAGTGAAACCTAATGTTTTGATATCATCCAAGAACTTCGCAGTTTTTTGTAAGTTCGTGTTTACGATAATATCACCAATGATTTCTCTAAGTGTAGATTTTTTCAATAATTTATCGATAAATCCAACTTCTTCTGGAACGAATTGATTGAATAAAATTCTACCTACTGAAGTTTCAATAATTTTATCTACCAATACATTATTTTCTTTCACTTTTGTTTTCACTTTTACGAAAGCATGTACTTCTACTTGACCTTCATTTAAAGCAATAACAGCTTCTTCAGCGCTATAGAAAACTCTTCCTTCACCTTTCACTTGTAATTCTTTAGTTGATCTTTTTATATTGGTGATATAATAAAGACCCAAGACCATATCTTGTGATGGAAGGGTGATTGGTGTACCATTTTGTGGATTCAAAATATTGTGTGAAGACAACATCAACATTTGCGCTTCTAATATTGCAGCATTACTCAAAGGCACGTGTACCGCCATTTGATCCCCATCGAAATCGGCGTTGAATGCCGTTGTAACTAATGGGTGTAATTGAATCGCTTTACCTTCTACCAATTTAGGTGCGAATGCTTGAATAGAAAGACGGTGTAATGTTGGAGCTCTGTTTAATAAAACAGGATGTCCTTTTAAAATATTTTCTAAGATATCCCAAACCACAGGTTCTTTTTTATCAACTAATTTCTTAGCTGATTTTACTGTTTTAACGATACCTCTTTCAATTAATTTTCTAATGATAAATGGTTTGAATAATTCTGAAGCCATTTCTTTAGGAATACCACACTCATGTAATTTTAAGTTTGGTCCTACTACGATTACCGAACGACCTGAATAATCTACCCTTTTACCTAATAAGTTTTGACGGAAACGACCTTGTTTACCTTTCAATACATCTGATAAAGATTTTAATGGACGACCACCTTCAGCTTTTACAGCGTTTGATTTTTTAGAGTTATCGAATAATGAATCGATAGACTCTTGTAGCATTCTTTTTTCATTTCTTAAGATAACTTCAGGAGCTTTGATTTCTAATAATCTTTTCAAACGATTATTTCTGATAATTACTCTTCTATATAAATCATTCAAATCAGAAGAAGCGAAACGACCACCATCCAAAGGCACCAAAGGTCTTAACTCTGGTGGTACTACTGGTAAGTGAGTAATCACCATCCATTCTGGTTTATTTTCTGTACGTTCGTTAGCATCTCTAAATGCTTCTACTACGCTCAATCTTTTTAAAGCTTCTGCTTTCTTTTGTTGAGAAGTTTCGTTAGACGCTTGATCTCTTAAGTTGAAAGAAAGGGTATCTAAGTCGATTCTGCACAACATTTCTCTAACCGCTTCAGCGCCCATCAATGACATGAATTTATTAGGATCTGTATTTGCTAAATGGCTGTTACCTTCTAATTCAGGAGCTTCTAGAGCAGATAAATATTCTTCTTCACTTAATAAATCACCTTCATGTAAAATTCTTCTTTCGTATTCTTCTTTATCATTCAACATGGTGATACCTTCACTAGCTTTACCAGCTTGGATTACCACATATCTTTCATAATAAACAATCGATTCTAATTTTTTAGAAGACATTCCTAATAAGTAACCAATTTTATTTGGAAGCGATTTGAAGTACCAGATATGCACTACAGGCACCACCAATTTGATGTGACCCATACGTTCTCTACGAACTTTTTTCTCAGTTACTTCCACACCACATCTGTCGCACACAATACCTTTGTAACGAATTCTTTTATACTTACCGCAATAGCACTCGTAATCTTTTACTGGACCGAAAATTCTTTCGCAGAAAAGACCATCACGCTCTGGTTTGTAAGTACGATAGTTAATCGTTTCTGGTTTTAATATTTCTCCGAATGATTGTTCTAAAATTCTATCTGGAGATGCAAGACCAATAATGATTTTATTAAAATCGTTTCTTATTTGTTTTTCCTTATTTAAAGGCATATTATTGATTTTTTAATATTACTTAATAATTTCTATCGTTTGCTTTTTTGCTAAATGAATAACTGCTTATTCAAATTTCAAATCTAAAGCTAAACCTCTCAACTCCTGAACTAATACGTTGAATGATTCTGGAATACCTGGTGTAGGAAGTGTTTCGCCTTTTACGATGGCTTCATACGTTTTCGCTCTTCCAATAATATCATCCGATTTTACAGTGATTAATTCACGTAGAATATTAGATGCACCAAATGCTTCAAGAGCCCATACCTCCATCTCACCAAAACGCTGACCACCAAACTGAGCTTTACCTCCAAGTGGTTGTTGTGTAATTAATGAGTATGGTCCGATAGAACGAGCATGCATTTTATCATCTACCATGTGAGCTAATTTCAACATATAAATTACCCCTACAGTAGTTGGTTGGTGGAATCTTTCACCTGTTTCTCCATCGTGTAAGTAAGTTCTACCAAATTCTGGAAGACCTGCTTTATCGATATAATGTTTGATTTCGCTTAAGTGTGCACCATCAAAAATTGGAGTGGCAAATTTCAATCCTAATTCCATACCAGCCCATCCTAAAACTGACTCATAAATTTGACCTAAGTTCATACGCGAAGGTACCCCAAGTGGATTCAATACGATATCTACTGGTGTTCCATCTTCTAAGAATGGCATATCTTCTTTTCTTACAATTTTAGATACGATACCTTTATTACCGTGTCTACCCGCCATCTTATCACCTACTTTTAACTTACGTTTTTTAGCGATATAAACTTTAGCTAATTTGATTACACCTGCTGGTAATTCATCTCCAATAGTTAAAGCAAAACGCTCTCTTTTATAACGAGCTACTTCTTCGTTTACACGAATCGTAAAGTTATGTAAAAGGTATTTCACCATTTCATTTACATCTTCTTCTTTCGTCCATTTAGCTGCATCAAGATTAGTGAAATCTAAATCTTTCAATACTTTTAATGAGAACTTAGCACCTTTAGGTAAAACTTCCTCTTTATAGTTGGTATAAACCCCTGCAGTTGGTTTTCCATCAATTAAGTGAAGTAATTTATCTAACATCACTTTTTTAATTTCGCCTAAATTTTTACTGTGTTCAGTTTCTAATTTATCTACAACTACTTTTTCGTGTGCTTTAGAGTTTTTATCTTTTTTTACTTTTTCAAAAAGTTTTTTACCGATAATCACCCCTCTTGTACTAGGTGGTACTTTTAAAGAAGCATCTTTTACATCACCTGCTTTATCACCAAAGATAGCTCTTAATAATTTCTCTTCAGGTGTTGGATCACTTTCTCCTTTAGGAGTAATTTTACCAATCAAGATATCACCTTCTTTTACGTTAGCACCAATACGGATGATTCCATATTCATCTAAGTCTTTAGTAGCTTCTTCACTTACGTTAGGAATATCTGGTGTTAATTCTTCTTCTCCTAATTTAGTATCTCTAACATCCAATTCATATTCTTCAATATGTAATGAAGTGAAGATATCTTCGTGAACTACTTTTTCAGAGATTACAATCGCATCCTCAAAGTTGTAACCTTTCCATGGCATGAATGCCACTTTTAAGTTTCTACCTAAAGCCAACTCCCCATTTTGAGTAGCAAAACCTTCACACAAGATTTGACCTTTTTTTACTTTCTGACCTTTCTTAACGATTGGTTTTAAGTTGATACAAGTATCTTGGTTGGTTCTTCTAAATTTAGGTAATCTATATGATTTAATATCTTCTTGGAATGAAATTGATTTTGCTTTTTCATCTCTATCATAACGGATGATAATTTCATTTGCATCTACATATTCTACCACCCCATCGCCATCGGCATTGATTAAGTTTCTAGAATATTGAGCCACGTCTTTTTCAACACCCGTTCCTACGATAGGAGCTTCTGGTCTTAATAAAGGCACCGCTTGACGTTGCATGTTCGAGCCCATCAAGGCACGGTTAGCATCATCATGCTCTAAGAATGGAATTAAAGAAGCAGACACCCCTACAATTTGATTTGGCGCAACGTCCATAAATTGTACTTCATCTGGATGAAGAATAGGGAAATCACCTTGTTCACGAGATTTTACTTTATCGCTTTCAAAGCTTCCATTATCATTTAAAATTTCATTGGCTTGAGCAATTTTTTTATCATCTTCTTCTTCAGCAGATAAATAAGTGATATCGCTTTTTAAATCTACTTTACCTTTAATTACTTTACGGTAAGGAGTTTCGATAAAGCCCATTTTATTTACTTTCGCGTGAACGCAAAGAGTAGAAATCAAACCGATATTTGGTCCTTCTGGAGTTTCAATGGTACATAATCTACCATAGTGAGAATAATGAACGTCACGCACCTCGAAACCTGCTCTTTCTCTACTTAAACCACCAGGGCCTAAAGCTGAAATTCTTCTTTTATTCGTAATTTCTGCAAGAGGATTTGTTTGATCTAAGAATTGTGATAATTGAGAAGTACCGAAGAAAGAGTTGATTACAGAAGATAGAGTTCTTGAGTTAATCAAATCAGTTGGTGTAAACACCTCGTTATCTCTAACGTTCATACGTTCTCTGATAGTACGAGCCATACGAGCTAAACCTACACCAAATTGAGCGTATAATTGTTCACCTACTGTACGTACTCTTCTATTACTTAAGTGATCGATATCATCTATCTCAGCTTTCGCATTTGTTAATTGAACTAAATATTTTATGATAGAAACGATATCTTCTTTTGACATGGTTTTATTCTCGTAAGAAGCATTCAAACCAAGTTTTTTATTCATTTTATAACGACCTACTTCACCTAAATCATAACGTTTATCGGAGAAGAACAATTTGTCGATAATACCTCTAGCAGTATCTTCATCAGGTGGATCTGTACCTCTTAATTGTCTGTAGATATGGTTTAAAGCCTCCATCTCAGAATTCGAAGTATCTTTTTGTAAAGTATTTGCGATAATAGAGAAATCGGCAGATAAAATTTCTTTTTGTAAGATAACTGTTTTAGCACCTGATTCAACGATTAAGTCGATCATGCCTTCTTCGATAACTAAATCTCTTTCTAAAAGAACTTCATTACGTTCGATAGAAACAACCTCACCAGTATCTTCATCTACGAAATCTTCGATCCAAGTTTTAAGCACACGAGCAGCTAATCTTCTACCTACAACTGCTTTAATAGATTTTTTAGAAACTTGAATTTCATCCGCTAAATCGAATAAAGAAAGAATAGAAGCATCTGTATCATAGCCAATAGCTCTAAGAAGCATAGTTACAGGGAATTTTTTCTTTCTATCGATATAAGCGTACATTACGTTATTGATATCGGTAGCAAACTCCATCCATGCACCTTTGAAAGGGATTACACGCGCAGAGTAAATTTTAGTACCATTAGGGTGGAAACTTTGTCCAAAGAATACCCCTGGAGAACGGTGTAATTGAGAAACCACAACACGTTCAGCCCCATTTATAATAAAAGTTCCTTTATGTGTCATGTAAGGAATATTTCCTAAGAACACTTCTTGAACTATTGTTTTAAAATCAATATGTTCCTCATCATTACATGAAAGTCTTAACTTCGCTTTGATAGGCACGCTGTAAGTAAGACCTCTTTCTATACACTCGTCAATTGTGAAACGAGGAGGATCGATAGAAAAATCAAGAAATTCTAAATTGAAGATATTTCTTGCATCAGAAATAGGAAAGTTTTCTAAGAACACATTATACAAACCTTCTTTTTTTCTATTTTCAGGAGTAGTTTCAATTTGAAAAAACTCTCTGAAAGATTGCAACTGTATATCCAAGAAATCTGGATACGGAGCTCTTTGTTTGGTTTTACCAAAGTTAATTCTCTCGTTTATTGTTGCGTCAGTATTTTTGCTTTGAGCCATTATGATTATATTATATTATTAAATGCCTATAAATAAGTTTAGGTTTGGTTGCATTTTGCAATGCAATCCAAACCCTAATATATTGATAACTAGTATCTTATTACTTAATTTCAACCTCAGCTCCAGCTTCAGTTAATTTAGCTGCTACTGATTCAGCATCTGCTTTAGATACTTTTTCTTTCACTTTGCTACCAGCTGCATCAACTAAATCTTTAGCTTCTTTTAATCCAAGACCTGTAAGATCTTTAACTATTTTCACTACGTTTAATTTTTGAGCACCTGCGTTTTTAAGGATAACATCAAATTCAGTTTTTTCAACTTCAGCTGCACCACCACCTGCTGCTGGAGCTGCCATTACTGCTGCTGCTGCTGCTGGTTCGATACCATACTCGTCTTTAAGAATTTTTGCTAACTCGTTTACATCTTTTACAGAAAGATTTACTAGTTGATCTGCTAATGATTTTAAATCTGCCATTTTATTTTTTGTTTAATTGGTTAATAATTTTTTTTGAATATTTTTTGTAGACTTATTCAGGTCTTTCAGATAAAGTTTTAACGATACCTGCAAGTTTGCCACCACTTGATTGTAGAGCAGAAAGAACATTTTTAGCTGGAGATTGAAGTAATCCAATGATTTCGCCAATTAATTCTTCTTTTGATTTTAGCTTAGCTAATGTAGCGATTTGATCATCCCCTTCAAAAATAGAAGATTCGATATAAGCTACTTTCAAAATTGGTTTTTCATTTGATTCTCTAAACTCTTTTAATACAGTTGCCGGAGTTTTTGCTACAGAGCAAAACATCACTGAAGTAGGTCCATGAAGAGCGTTGTATACATTGCTGTAATCTACCCCTTCTTGAGCTTCTAAAGCTTTACGGATTAATGTATTTTTTGCTACTCTAAATTCGATACCTTTTTCAAAACATTTTCTTCTAAACTTGTTGATTGTTTCAACAGTAAGTGAAGAAGCATCTGTAATGTAAAAGATATTATTTGACGCAAACTTTTCGGTTAGTTCGATTAGAACTTGATTTTTTTCTTGTTTTGTCATAATATTATACGCCTACTGAGTTATTATCAATCTTGATACCTGGTCCCATAGTAGAAACCATAAAAATGCTTTTCATGTAAGTACCTTTTGCAGTAGATGGTTTCATCTTTACAAGTGCACTGATCAATTCAACAGCATTTTCTTTAATTTGTTGAGGAGTGAAAGAAATCTTGCCAATGGAAGCGTGAACGATTCCGAATTTGTCAACTCGGAAAGCAATTTTTCCTTTTTTTACTTCTTCAACAGCTTTTCCAACCTCAGGTGTAACAGTTCCTGATTTTGGATTTGGCATGAGGTTACGAGGTCCTAAAACGCGGCCTAATCTTGCGATTTTAGCCATTACGTTTGGGGAAGCTACGACCACGTCAACATCAGTCCAACCTTTTTCAATTTTTTCGATGTATTCGTCTAATCCAACGAAATCAGCTCCTGCTGCTTTTGCTTCTTCTTCTTTATCAGGTGTAGTTAATACCAATACCGTTTTGGTTTTACCAGAACCATGTGGTAAAGATACAGTACCTCTGATAGCTTGGTCTGCTTTACGTGGATCAACTCCTAAACGAACGTGCAAATCAACTGATGCGTTGAATTTTGCAGTGTTTACTTCTTTAACTAGTGCTGCGGCGTTATCGATAGAGTAGAATTTTGTTTTATCTACTTTACCATCAACTGCCTTCCTCTTTTTTGTAATTTTCATTTTTGAGGTTTTTTTAATGATGATTAAATAATGAATGTATTAATTTTCCCAAGGTGCTTTTCCAGAAACGGTTAAGCCCATACTACGAGCAGTACCTGCAACCATTTTCATAGCTGATTCTTCTGTAAAACAATTTAAGTCAGGCATTTTTAATGCTGCTATTTCTTTAATTTGATCCCAATTAACAGAACCTACTTTTAATCGATTGCTTTGAGCAGAGCCTTTAGCAACTTTAGTAGCTTCCATAAGCAAGTTTGCTGCTGGAGGAGTTTTGATTTCAAATGTAAATGATTTGTCTTTGTAAACGGTCAAAATTACTGGACAAACTTTGCCCATTTTATCTTGAGTTCTAGCATTGAACTGTTTACAAAATTCCATAATATTCACCCCTTTTGAACCTAATGCTGGTCCTATCGGTGGTGCCGGGTTTGCTTGCCCTCCCTTTACTTGTAACTTTACAAAGGTTTCGATTTCTTTTGCCATGATAAAATTTGTTATATATAAATTTATGATACTTTTTCTACTTGTAAGAAGGTTACTTCCACTGGAGTTCTTCTACCAAATATTTTTACTATTACTTTTAACTTTTTCTTTTCTTCAAATATTTCTTCAATGGTTCCTGTAAACTCATTGAATGGTCCTTCAATAATTTTTACAGTTTCATTGATGATAAATGGTTCTACATTTACTTCTCCTGTTTCGGTGATTTCATCAAATTTACCAAATAATTTCTGTACTTCACTGTTACGTAAAGGCTCTGGTTTATTGTCTTTACCACCTAAAAAATTCATGACATTTGGTAAACTTCTAAGTTCGGCTACGATATCTGAATTTAATCCAGGGTGAGCTACTTCAATATATAAATAACCTGGGAAAAGTGTTTTTTCTTTCACTACTTTTTTACCTGCTTTAATTTGATATACTTTTTCGGTTGGTATTAAAACCTGAGTAACTACTTTATCTAAACCTGAACGTTTCAATTCGATATCCATATGAGCTTTGATTTTATTCTCTTGCCCACTGAATACTTTTAACACGTACCACTTACTTTCTTTTTTGTTATCTACTGATGTCATCATTTATATTGCTTCTACTTTTTGAATGAATTTTTATTATCCAAATACTTTTTTGTATAAAAATTCTACGATGGAGTATTTAGCAGCTGTATCCATAATCCATACGATCAAAGAAATTATAAGTGTTCCTACTAAAACTACTAAAGAACTTGCTTGTAATTCTTTCCAAGTAGGCCAACTTACTTTATTTACTAGTTCGTTATAAGACTCTTGAATATATAATTTTACACGATCCATTTTAATTTGTTTTTACACTTTACGTGTGTGATTATAATTTTTTGCACGGGTACTAGGATTCGAACCCAGATCAAAGGTTTTGGAGACCCGTATGCTACCATTGCACCATACCCGTATTAAGTGAGTATAGTTACGCAGGGCGTAACTATACTCTAATTAATACTTATTTTAAAATCTCAGTAACTTGACCCGCACCTACTGTTCTACCACCTTCACGGATAGCGAAACGTAGACCTTTTTCTAATGCTACTGGGTAAATTAATTTTACTGTTAAAGTGATGTTATCACCTGGCATAACCATTTCTGTATTTTCTGGAAGTGTAATCTCACCAGTTACATCCGTAGTTCTTAAATAGAATTGTGGTCTGTATTTGTTAAAGAATGGAGTATGACGTCCACCTTCTTCTTTACTTAATACGTATACCTCACATTTAAATTCTGTATGTGGATTAACTGATGCTGGTTTACAGATAACTTGACCTCTTTTAATATCAGATTTTTCAACCCCTCTTAATAAGATACCAACGTTTTCACCTGCTTCACCTGTATCAAGGATTTTTCTGAACATCTCAACCCCTGTACATGTAGATTTCATTGGAGCTTCGTTAGATAAACCAACGATTTCAACTGCATCACCTGTATTGATTACCCCTCTTTCAATTCTACCTGTAGCAACAGTACCTCTACCTGTGATAGAGAATACATCCTCAACTGGCATCAAGAAAGGAAGATCTACTGGTCTTGGTGGAACTGGAATCCAGCTATCAACTGCTTCCATTAATTCATCAATTGCTGCAACACCATTAGGCTCACCATTTAAAGCTGCTAATGCAGAACCTTTAATTACTGGAGAACTTTCTTCGAAACCGTAGAATTTTAATAAATCTCTGATTTCCATTTCACCTAATTCTAAGAATTCAGGATCGTCAACTAAATCCACTTTATTCATGAACACAACGATTTTAGGCACCCCTACTTGACGTGCTAAAAGGATATGCTCTCTAGTTTGAGGCATAGGACCATCTGTAGCAGCTACTACTAGAATAGCACCATCCATTTGAGCCGCACCAGTTACCATGTTTTTGATATAATCGGCGTGACCTGGACAATCTACGTGTGCATAGTGTCTAGATGCTGTTTGATATTCTACGTGAGCTGTATTGATTGTAATACCTCTTTCTTTTTCTTCAGGAGCTGCATCGATAGAATCATAGTCTTTCTTTTCTGCAAGACCTTTGTTTGCTAATACCGAAGTGATAGCTGCAGTCAAGGTAGTTTTACCGTGATCTACGTGACCAATGGTTCCAATGTTTACATGGGGCTTGGTTCTTTCAAATTTCTCTTTAGCCATTTTGATTTTTTGTTTTTGTAATTAAATTAATAATAATATTGATTGAGTAACGGTTTTGTATATTGTTTGTCATGTGTATTTCATGAAACCATACAATATAAAATTTATAAAATGTATGTAAAGCAAGCAATTGGAGCTAAAGGGTTAAAACTATTGAGCCGCTGATGGGAATTGAACCCGCGACCTCTTCCTTACCAAGGAAGTGCTCTACCACTGAGCTACAGCGGCTTGAATCGGTACTATAAAGAATGGAAGCTTCCTTTTTTGTACTAATTTACTTTACAAATATAAATGGAGCGGGAGACGAGGCTCGAACCCGCGACCTACAGCTTGGAAGGCTGTCGCTCTACCAACTGAGCTACTCCCGCATTTTACATTTTTTATAAACAAAGAACAGTTATATATGTAAAAAACAGCCCCTAAATTGAGGTTGTTTTAAATATAAAAAAAATACCACCTTTTCATTTTTTGATGGTGGGGAGAGCAGGATTCGAACCTACGAAGTCGTAAGACAACAGATTTACAGTCTGCCCCATTTGGCCGCTCTGGAATCTCCCCAATATTTTCTTAATGTATTATTATTAAAATGGAGCCAGCGGAGGGATTCGAACCCCCGACCCACTGATTACAAATCAGTAGCTCTGGCCAACTGAGCTACGCTGGCATTTTATAATACGTTAAAAAAATATTTCAAAAAACTATCGATAAAAAAATCTATTTCTAAACTATTTTCATCAAACGGGATGCAAATGTACGATTTTTTTTTGCAAACAAGCAAATACTATGCTAAATTTTTCTTAAAATTTCTTAGTTTTTTTAATTTTAGGCACTTTCAGCCACTCAAAATGGGTTCAATTTATTATTTCGCTCATCTACTTCCAATAAAAAAGCTTATTCCTCAAGTTGCCGAAGAATAAGCTTATTTGAATATATTTTACTCTATTTACCTTAATTCAATAATGTGATATCATCAATTGAATTAACGGTCTTTGAAATAGTCGTTTTTTCCTTTCTTTTATTTAATTGGCGCTTGATTGAATCTAGAACTAAATCCGTACTCTCTTCAAAAGCCTTAGATGTTTCACTTGCAAATAAAGTTGCTCCTGGTATATTCAACTTAATTTCTACTATTTTGTCTTTTACATGATCGTGACTATCTAGTTTCAAATAGATATCTGCATTAATAATTTTATCATATAATGTATCAAGTTTATTTACTTTTTTTTGTATGTATTCGTCAAGTTTTTCGTCTGTGGTAAAGCCAACTGAATGAATTTTTGCTAACATAATAAAGTTTTTTTTAGTGAATAATTTATGATTTAGGATGTGCTTGTTTGTGCACGTTTTTTAATTTCTGAATGGTATTGTGTGTGTATACTTGTGTTGCAGCAAGACTGCTATGTCCTAATATTTCTTTTACTGCATTTAACTCGGCTCCTTCGTTTACCATATGTGTTGCAAATGTATGTCTCAAAATATGCGGACTTTTTTTGTGTAATGTAGTCACTAAAGATAAATAGCTTTTTATCTTTCTGTATATTAATTTATGATAAATTTTTTCGCCTTTTTGGGTAAGAAATAAAAAGGATTGATTTTCTTTATATTGTGTATTCTTATAATTTATATATGCTTGAATTTTTTGTAATAATTGTGGGTGTATGGGGATGAGTCGTTCTTTATTCCCTTTACCTAGCACTTTCACTACACCATTTATAGTATCAATACTCGAGGTTTCTAAAGCACATAACTCGGATAAACGCATACCTGTTGCATAAAATAATTCAACAATGATTTGATCTCGCTTGCCTTCGTAATCATCTGTAAACTCAATACGTTCCAACAAGGTATCCATATCTTTGATATCAACAAATTGTGGCAATCGTTTAGGGGTCTTCAAGCCATTAATCTTTAATACAGGATTGGTTTCCACTATATTTTTGGAAACTAAAAACTTATAAAAAGTTCGTAAAGAAGATATTTTTCTATTGATTGATTTTGGAACTATACCTTCATTCATCAAACCTACAATCCACGAACGGATTTGTTTATGATTGGCTGACTGTATTTCTTCCGTTTCGTATAAGTGCTGAAAGTATTTTATGAAATCGTTTATGTCTGCTATATACGCTGTAATGGTATGAGTCGAATACCTTCGCTCAAATTTAAGATAATTATGAAAGCTATTTAAGTGTTCCTGTATATACATAAAAACGGATAACAATATAGAACATTGTTATCCGTTTTGCAAATTTATTTTAATAAAAATTATGCTTCAGATGAACCGAACATAGTTTCTTTATAGGCAGCTTTTAATACCTCACTTCTTCTTTCTACTGATTTCTTAGTGAAATTCTTTTTACCTCTTAAGATTCTAAGAATTTGAGCTTTTTCATACTTTTTTTTGTATTTCTTTAAAGCTTTGTCTATTGAATCACTTTCTCTTGCGTCTATTATTAACATTTATCTAAAAATTTTGAGGGTGCGAATTTACAATCTTTTTATTTAATAACAAAAAAATATTCATAAAAATAATTTTTTAGCCATTAGAAGCCGCTTTTATTCTTACGATTGTCATTCGGATTGCTACTAAAAACACGCTTCTATAAATAAAAAGCTATTTTTACCTTTTTAATCATTAATTAGGAAGAATGAAAGGATTTATTCCTTTTTAGGGCACTTGTATGAAAAAACATATACATGTATAAACTGAGTCCATATAGCCGAATCATAGAGAAAAGCATAGCTTATTTACTGCTTTTTCTAGCCGTATGCATGTTGTTTGTTTTGATATGGGGCTTAAACAAAGGTTTCGATTTTAGTGATGAAGGATTTGCACTTCTTGGCATCACTCATCCAGCAGATATGCATCCTGGTGGGCTATACCAATGGCCTTTTTATTACTTATTTCATTGGTTTCATCCGGGATTAATATTTTACAGATCTCTCCGAATTCTATTATTGCTTATATCGGTAGGATTTCTGTTTAATTCTTTATGTCATTATTTCGAATCTATTTATCTCCCCCTAAATAATTTACATAAAATTATGCTCCTAAGTCTTCTTTGTATAGGCATTAGTATTAGTTATTCTATATATGCAGGGATGTTAAGTTATAATAGTATTACCTTAATTATTGGTATACTTATCAGTAGTATCTATATCGAATTACAAATTAGAAAAGCCAAAACGCCCTTTATTAACCTCGTAGTTTTAGCAAGTATTTTATGTACTTATGAGTTTTTTTGCAGGTTTCCAACAGCTATCCCTCTATTGATTTTAAATATTTTCTTTATCTGTATTAGCCCCCAAAAAATCATTTTAAAATTATGGGCATTACTTTTATTCTTTGGCAGTACGTCTTTGTTTTTAATTGCTTATATCGAATTTTTTTATACTGGTACACTATTTCAATATTATAATGATTACAATCAAATTATAGCATTGATGGAGCATCACAATGCTTCTAAGCTTATCGAAATGTATCGCAATAGTTTTAATTATACATACGAACACGCCATAGTATATCATTATAAATTATTTTTCGGATTGCTATTCGGTTCAATCATAGCCCGAATTTTTGAAGAAAAAAGTTATATAAAGTACAGTATTTTAGGTATTCAATTTTTACTTTTAATCAAATATGCATCCATTATCATTGAACAAAAACAATATATCAGTGGTATCATCTACAATTATGTGGCTCTTGAACCTTATATCTTTTTAGGTCTAAGTTTTATTAGTATCAATATTTTTTACTTATCTCTTTCTATTAAAAAAGTTATTCAAATTACTATACTCGTTTTATTTTTCTGGGGCATCACCTTTATTAGCGTTATTGGAACCAATAATGAATTACCTCTACAATGCTTACAATATCTAATTTTTTGGTTTGTTATCGTATTTATTTTTTTTCGATTAAATGCGGCAAATAAATATGTACGGTATGTAAATACTCTCTTTATCATATTCATTGTCATTCTCTGTTTTTCTCAAAGCTATACTGGATTTGTTCAGCATCCATATCGTATTACAAGCAGTTTAAACAATGCTAAAATTACTTTTAAAAACAAGCATTTAACGCATATTTATACCGATTCTACGATGCAAACTAGTTTAGAACATGTAGAAAAAATCATTACTCAATCTAATCATAGTAAAGAACCTTTACAGTTTATTGATTTTTGTAAAGTGCCTGGTATGATCTATGCGCTTGATGGTTATACTCCTCGAAACGCCTGGATGAGTGCAGGAACTCCTCAACTCAATACTTATATTTTCAATTCAACTAAAGAATTATTTGCACCTGATTATATTCTATTACCGAGTATTTCTCCGAACCAAAAAGAAATTGATGCATATTTCTCAAATATAAATATTGATTTATCTACTCAATATGTATTTTTAGATTCAGTGCAACATCCATTATTCCATTATAAACCTATGCCCACTGCTTATCAAATCATGATATATAAAAGATTATAATCGATGAAAAAATTACGACTAAACCAATCGATTTATTTTACTGTGGCAATAGCTTTACTATGTCTTATTCAATTATTTTTTATTTATAAAGGAATAGAAAACACTCCCTTTTTTAACTTTGGAATGTTTACAGAAGCTACTGAAAAAAAGAATAAAATATATTTTGTAGAAGTTGATTTTCATGAAATTGATCTCAGTAAAAGCCAGCATTATAATTCCAATATATTGTTATATCAACTAGAAAATTTAGAGGATATATTAGCAGGTGAACCTCGCTTACATCAATTGATTCATGCAAGATGTAATGCATTACAAATAAATTCATCAGAGCCTTATATTAGAAAGGCAATCACCAATAATGCGTCCAAACAAAGCTATATCGATTGGATTAAATCATATGTACATAAAGATTATCCTCAGGCCAAACAAATTGATTTTGGTTATCATATTATTGACGAAAATTTAAGGATTATATCTACTCATTATTTATCAAAAGGAGTAAATGAAGGCGATTAGTATAGATAAATATGCAAAGATCTATTTTGCAATAGTAGTTATATTCCTATTAAAGCAATATGCAGATGGATTATGGCTATTTCAGTTTAATAATATTGTTTTCAAATATCCATCCATCGATAATACCTATTGGCTATTGTATCTATTGCAAATACCGCAACTCATTGCAAGTAAAAAAAGTAGTCTATTTATTTTTGATTTGGCTTTGCTGTTTAGTTGTATCTGCAATCTAATTTTTATAAATCGAGTGTGGTTGGCGCGTATTTTCAGCTTCTTATTTTTTATTTATTTTATATGCGTCAATTCTTTTTCAGGGCATCATTCACATATGTTGGTGGGCATATTACTCAGCAATTTTATATTTTGTTTTCGTTCCATTAATACTCAATTCAAGCTCCAAGAAATGTTGCGTTATTATCTTTTATTTTTGATGACGAGCGCTGCTTTTTGGAAAATAGGTAGAGGAAATTTAAGTGATGTACCACATTTCAGCAATATACTTTTCAATCAACATATATACGAATTAATCGCTTATAAAAACAACATCCATAAGCATATCATTAATTATTTGATAGCGCATCCTCTTCTCTCCTATGGACTATACTTGGCAGCTACCGTTTGTGAATTCGTTTTTATTATAGGATTTTTCACGAAGAAATATGATAGATATTTAATCCTGGCGTTTATACTTTTTTTCAGTATGGATTATATACTAATGGACTTAAATTTTGTGGAGCTATCGGTACTATTACTGACATTCATTCCACTTAAAAAAAATAATTCTTAATTCATTAATAGATTTTCTCATATACTTTTTTATAAGCCTCAACTGTATCAGTTAAATGAAAATACTTGATTTCACTTTCATGCCATTGATATTGCAAAGCTTTTTCTATCGCTAGTTTCAAATCTTTATTTTCTATAAAAATATGCTTGCCTGAAACGGTTTCTAATAATGCGGTATTAGCCGAAGCTACCACAGGAATATGCATAGCAGCACATTCCACCGCATTAAAACAGAAGCCTTCACTCCAGGATGGAATTACCACAAATGATGTTTTAGATATAGTACTAAATAATTCTTTATCTGATAAATCATGTTTGATGATGGTTTTATCCATCAATTGATTTTGTTCTAACTTTTTGATGATTTGCTTATAAATAAATGTAGGATGTTTAGGTATAATCAAAAGTAATTTATATCTACTAGTTATAAGTTGAAGCGCTTCTATTAATTCATTCAATCCTTTACTCACCCCTAATCTGCCATAATAGCAAATAGTAGGTGTTTGTGGGGCTTCGTGTATATATGGAGCAAAAGAATTATAATCAATTCCATTATATATTCGTAAAATTTTTCGGTTATCAACGCCTGATTTGATCAATGCATTTTTGGTAGCCTCCGATACAGCAATATACTGATTGAATGGTAAGGCTAAAATGATTTTTTCAAATAAATAAAACAATGTTTTACGCCCGATATAATAATAGGGAATGTTCCACCATAAATGATCCCATACTTCATGAAAAGTGATGATGCATTTTTTTCTACAAAATAATGCTGCAAAAAATGCTGGGAAAGCTGCATTATAACTGGTTGTATGTATGATATCATGTTTTAATGCCTGGTATATCACAAATGGAATACTAAAGAATGTAAATAAAAATCTATTTCTTAAAGGCAATCGTATCACACGAACGCCATTCAATAATTCATCTGATGAATGGGCAGATTGCAATTGTGTGGTGATAACAGTAACTTGATGATTTTCTTTTTGAAGATTCTCGGCAACACTTTGAAACAATCTTTCTACACCTCCTTTGTGTGGAGCATAATGTTCGAGCACATATAAAATTTTCATGCCACTACTCCTTTTTTTCTTGCTCTTTTAGTGCTAACTTTTTGACTAATTCAGTAATCACTTTATTTTGTCGTTTAATAGCCACAAACAAATTATATTGAATAAAAAACAAGAGGCCTAATCCCACAAAAATAATAGCGTTGATATTGCTTTTGATACCAAAAATTTTGGCAATCGAATCGGTAATAAAATCAGGGAAAATGGCAATAGCAGCGATACCTAGCCATATCATCGACCATAATACCGTTTCGAATATGGTATTTTTTCCTTGCTTGTATTGATTAAATGAATAAGCAATAAAAGCTAATGAAATGATGGGTACTATGATTTTATATAATAGCATTCTATTTCAAATATACTAATAGCTAGCTAAATTGTCTGACATTATTACAAAAAATTAATCTTTATCGCGCACCAATAAATTGGCGAACAAGTTAAACACTGTCTTAAATCCCATCCATAATCCTTGACCTTTGGCCATCGAATAGCTGGTATAATATACATGTACGGGCACTTCTTCGATATGTAAATGTTGTTGAGAAGCTTTGATAATAATTTCACTACAAAACTCATATCCATCTGTATCAATTTGGATTGCATGAATCGCTTTCTCACTAAATAATTTAATTCCACTTTGGGTATCCGATATAAATTTTTCGGCATACATCCCTGTAAAAATATTAGCTACTTTATTAAATAATTTTCGGGTGTTTGGGATTTGATTGCTTGCTAATAGAAATCTATTTCC
>CANHVE010000026.1 GCA_947464015.1 Saprospirales bacterium
GGTGTATTCTTATTAAACTTAATTGCATTATCCAATAAGTTATAGAATAATAAACTCATCATTTCTTTATTGGCTCTCACTCGGGGGAGTCTGTTATAACTCAATATCACATTTTTATCTTTGCGTTTTTGCATGATATCTTCTTTCACTTCGCGTACCAATTCATTTAAATCGATATCATTCACAACTTTCAAGTTGCTATCTAATTGAATGTATTTGAGTAGATGATCTATATGGCTTGCTATAATATTGGCATTACGTTTAATATAATGCAGATATTCTCTTTCTTTTTCATTGGTAGAAGAAGTGCTCAAACTCTTATCTAATAAGCCTACAAACGAAGTGATACCACGTATCGGTTCTTTTAAATCGTGCGAAAGCAATACCACCATTCGGCTACTTTCTTCATTCGTTAACTCTAGTTTATTTTTTAAAGCCTCAATTTCATTTTCATAAATCTCTTTCGTTGAAATCAATTTTTCATCTAATTTAATTTGATGAATGATTTCAATTTTTTTCAGGTTATCTTGATTTTTATGAGAGATTAATTCTGCTTCAAATTGTTTGATGCTATGTTGACAAGCATTCACTTCCATCATCTGGTCGTTTTTCTTGTAGCATAATTCCAAACTTCGATAAACATCAATGAGTTCGTTGCTAATACTCACCATTTTATGATTCGAAATGGAATTACGTAAGTATTCGGCAGCATCTTTATAATTATCGAATTTCAAATAGCCATTCCCTAAAACACCAAATAAATAAGCTTTGATTTTGGGACTAGCTTCGGCAATATTGACCTTATCTAAAGTCAAATCGATATAGCGTTTCCAATCTTCAAAATTATTTTGATCGGCATAATTAGAGGCGATTTTCAATTGGCAACGAATCAAATCCTCTGTATTATTCGCAAAGCGATAAAATTTAATCGCTTCTTCTAAAGATCTATTTTCGCTGATTCGATCATTGTTTTTGTGATGATATCGTGCTTCTAGCTCAGAGCATTTAGCCAATCCTTGATAATCATCTTCATCTCTATAGATGCGGATACATTCTCTATAATATTCACTTTTATAGATACTAGAGCCCATTTCTACAAATTTTCCAGCTAAATAGAGATTTAGGCTGGTATAAATCGTATTATTCCCTTTATGTACAACAGAATCCTTATCCAACTCTTTCACCAAACTACATAAAAGATGCATCGATTTTTCAACCTCATCTCCCCAATCATAAACCAATGCTTTGATGATTTCATCTAAAACCTTATATTCACGAAGCGTAGCAAAGGAGATCTGTTCTTTTAATTCTAAGTATTTGGGTATCTGATTGATATAATCAGGTTTTTGAATGATTTCATTAATTAACAAAAGATACGAGTCCTCCTTGGAGAGCTGTAAATGGGCTGAATTCCCTTCTATTGAATTAAAATTAAAATTTAACATACTTCGTCAACAAATATACAAAAAAAAATCTATTGATTTACCCCTTATTTCACTTTCACTGACCACTTAAACTGGAAGCGTGCTACTTCCTGTAGTTTTTGATCATAACCTACTGATTCTAAATTCATTTCGACGCCTTCTTTAGAGCTTTTAGCTAATTCAATTGCTTTATAAATCTGCTCTCCATCCACACAAATAAAGTTGATTGTTCCCACTGCTTTTTTAGTAAATTGAGCTTGACAACCCGTCACCAACATACTTATCTGTTGGCTTTTATCTTGAATATACATCATCACTAATAATCCGGTACTCATTTCGGCAGCCATGCTCAATACCGCAAAATAGATCGATTTAAAAGGATTCTGATTCATCCATTTAAATTTCACTTGAACTTGTGCTTCTTTTGTGGTGAGTACAGAGGCATGTAAACCAGCCATCCAAGCCATAGGAAGCTTTAATAGCATAAAAAAGGAGAATAACCAGCGACTTAAAATACGTTTTTGATATAATTGTTGTTCTGTACTTAGTATAATTTCACTCATATATAAAATTACGAAATCTTTTTTATAGTTTCAATAAATTCAG
Source organism: Saprospirales bacterium (assembly GCA_947464015.1). Taxonomy (GTDB): domain Bacteria; phylum Bacteroidota; class Bacteroidia; order Chitinophagales; family CAMDFR01; genus CAMDFR01. The sequence continues at coordinate 2,031 of CANHVE010000026.1, forward strand.
GCATGGCCTTGTCCAATGCCGCATTTACATCTATGCTTAAGGTACTGCGATCATTAACAATAATTCGCAATTGATAGAAGGATTGTTTGGCATATAAACAAGCAAAACTGAATCCTACACCACCCAAAGTATGAATGTGACATTGATATACGTTTTTAATTTCATTTTGTTTCATTTGGTCATCTGCATATAAAACCGATAAGGACGCACTAGCCACTTTTTTAAATTCTAGGAATACATTGAAATAGGCATTTGTCTTATTCACTAGTCCGCCTAATTGATGCGGATAAGCTGCAATATCTAGAAAAGCAGCGCTATATAAATCGACTAATGCACCATTTTGATGAATCCCACTTTCAAGCGGTTTATCGTTGATTACATTGCAAATTGAAGCAAAGGATATTTTGTCGTCATTGCTAATGCCAATTCCTAGCTGTAAAGCTAAATGATAGCGTTTATGTGAAAGAATTCTACCTAAATGAAAAGCAGATTCAAAGCCGGTTTGACCAACAATCACCACATCGATTAAAATGCCTTCTTTTTCATAACTATACAGCGAATAAGGCAATTCGAAGAATAAAGATTCAAGTTCAGAGCTAATTTTTTTGCCAGTACTTAGCCACTCTAAAAAATGCTTAGCTTCGGCATAAGAAGAAAAGATAATTAGCAGCTTCATAATGTTTGTGTATTTTTGCATAAAAATAAAAGGTATTTTCTTAAAATGGTTTATTTAACACGAAAAGAGCATTTTAATGCAGCACATCAACTGTATAATCCAAGTTGGAGTGAAGAAAAAAATATAGAGGTATTTGGTAAATGTGCCAATAAAAATTTTCATGGCCATAATTATAATTTATTTGTGACCGTAAAAGGCAAACCTAATCCAGATACAGGTTTTATCATGAATGTAAAAACATTAAGTAACTTAATTCAACAAGAGGTTTGTGAATTGTTAGATCATAAAAATTTGAATATGGATGTTCCTGAATTAAAAGGTACTTTTGCTTCCACTGAAAATTTAGCCATTTTTATTTGGAATAAATTGAACCCTTTAATCACCGAATGTAGTTTACATTGTATCGAACTTTGGGAAACGGAAAATATTTATACTAAATATTACGGCGAAACCGATTAAATAAAAGCATATGTCAAATATACAAGACGACGAAGATTTTAACTATAAACGCAATGATCAATATAATTGGGATAACGTGGAGAAAATTGCCGCCAATTATAAAAATATCATTGAAACACTAGGCGAAGATTCAAACCGCGAAGGCTTAATAAAAACGCCTATGCGCATAGCTAAAGCCATGCACTTTTTGACGCAAGGCTATGATATCAATCCCAACGAAATCATTCAATCAGCGCTATTTGAGCAAGAAACACAAGAAATGATTATCGTAAAAGATATTGAATTGTATTCTATGTGTGAGCATCATATGTTGCCTTTTTTTGGAAGAGCGCATATAGCTTATATTCCGAATGGTAAAATAACAGGCTTAAGTAAATTTGCTCGGGTAGTGGATGCTTTCTCTCGAAGATTACAAGTACAAGAACGACTGACTCGTCAAATTTTAGATTGTATTCAAGAAAGCTTGAATCCATTGGGCGTTGCAGTAGTCATAGAAGCCAAACATCTATGTATGATGATGCGTGGAGTAGAGAAACAAAATAGCGTTACTACTACTTCAGCATTTACTGGAGAGTTTGCTAAACAATCTACACGTAATGAATTTATCAATTTACTAACAGGCAAATTATCGTAATTTCAATTTTTAAAACATTCAAAAACACAATAAAATTTATTTTATGAAAGCATATGTATTTCCAGGTCAGGGTTCACAATTTTCAGGAATGGGAAAAGATTTATACGATAGTAATGCACAAGCTAAAAACATATTTACCAAAGCCAATGAAATAATGGGATTTGATATCAGTCAAATTATGTTTGCTGGTACGGATGAAGATTTAAAAAGAACTGATGTAACTCAACCTGCTGTGTTTATACATTCTATGGCGGTTTATCATAGCGCATCAGATATCAAACCAGCTATGGTTGCTGGACATTCATTAGGAGAGTTTTCTGCGTTGGTAGCTGCTGGAGTATTACCTTTTGAAGAAGCTTTACGTTTAGTGAAATTGCGTGCAGATGCTATGAAACGTGCTTGTGATTTACAAGCGAGTACTATGGCTGCAGTTATTGGAATGGAAGATAAAATAGTAGAAGATATATGTGCTTCTATAACAGATGATATTGTAGTTGCAGCAAATTATAATTCTCCTGGACAATTAGTGATTTCAGGTACTGTTACAGGTATTGATAAAGCGATTGAAAAACTGACTGCTGCTGGTTGTAGAAGAGCATTGAAATTGCCTGTTGGCGGAGCTTTTCATTCGCCATGTATGGAACCAGCTCGTCAAGAATTAGCAGATGCCATTAACAGCATTTCTTTTCAAGAGGCTATTTGTCCGGTATTTCAAAATGTACCTGCAACGGCTGTAACCAGTGCTAGCGAAATTAAAAATAATTTAATTGCACAATTAACTGCGCCAGTTAGATGGACACAGAGTGTAGAAAATATGATTGCATACGGCGCTACATCATTTATTGAAGTTGGACCAGGGAAAGTATTACAAGGCTTAGTGAAAAAAATTAATAAAGAAATTGAAACGAGTTCTTTGTAAGCCTGAATCAATCTAATGAAAGAACTTCGCTCCCTCTATAAATATGTTTTAAAATATAAATACCAATTAATCTTTGGTATCATTTGTATATTCTTTACTAATTATTTTTTAATCTATATACCTAATGATGTAAAAAAGACTACGGATATAGTTATTGATTTTATAAAGTCAAATAAAGACAATCAAATTATTACCCCTTATTCTTTTTGGGAGAATCCGTTATCTAAAACTTTATTGTATCAAGTAGCATTAATCTTTTTTCATGCACTTTTACAAGGAGCATTTTTATTTGTGACACGTCAAATGATTATTGTCAATTCGCGTAAAATTGAATATGATTTAAAGAATACCATGTATCAGCATTATCAAATCTTGGATGCTAATTTCTACAAACAAAATAATACGGGCGATTTGATGAGTAGAATTACTGAAGATTTAGGTAGAGTTCGAGAATTATTAGGTCCTGCATTGATGTATTTTATCAATACCAGTATGTTATTACCTATGGTTATTTATAATATGATTCAGGCGAATCATACGCTGACCTATTGTGTATTAATACCTTTCCCCATCTTAGTCATATCTATCTATTATGTCAATAAATTAGTCGATCAAAAAAGCGAAAAGATTCAAGAAAAATTATCGGATTTGACTTCTTTTGCCCAAGAGACCTATAGTGGAATTAGAGTAGTAAAATCATATGTTAGAGAAGATAATATTGCATTGTATTTTGAAAAAGAATGTGTCGATTATAAATCTAGAAGTTTAGCCCTTACAAAAATTGATTCATTATGGTTTCCGATTATCATTTTATTAATAGGTATTAGTAATGTATTGGTATTATTAGTAGGAGGGAAGTTGGTGATCAATGGAGAAGTAAAATTTGGTACTTTACTAGAGTTTATGATGTATGTAAATATTATCACCTTTCCTGTTTCAAATCTAGGTTGGGTTACCGGCATGATACAACGAGGCATCACCAGTATGCGACGTATTAATGCTTTTTTGCAAACACCAACATCTATCGTATCGGGAAAAGAATCGGTAGATTTAGCGACTCAAGACATCGTCTGGAAAAATGTTCATTTTACTTATACCGAAACGGGTATTCAAGCCTTAAAGAATATTTCATTTCATATACCAGCGGGGCAAAAATGGGCTATTGTAGGAAAAACAGGAAGTGGGAAATCGACGATTGCTGAACTATTATTTCGAATGTATGATGTCGACTCAGGCAGTATCCAAATTGGACAAACTCATCTACAACAAATAAATTTAGAAGTCTATCGAAATCAAATTGGGTATGCTCCACAAGAAGTTTTTTTGTTTAGTGATACCATTGCACATAATGTCTCTTTTGGCACTGAATCTTCCAGTCAAGCAGCTATTGAGGCAGCATGTAGAATGTCGTGTATAGATGCTGAAATAAAAAAATTAGCTCAAGGTTATGATACTACAGTAGGTGAGCGTGGGGTGACCTTATCGGGCGGACAAAAACAACGTATTTCTATTGCACGTGCTTTTGTAAACCAACCTAAACTGATTGTATTAGATGATTGTTTATCGGCGGTTGATGCCCAAACAGAACATCAAATATTGGTGAATATGGAGCAAGAATTAAGTGGAAAAACAGCTATCATTATTACTCATAGAGTATTTGCATTACAGGATTTTGATCAAATAATAGTGATGCATCAAGGAAGTATTGTGGAGCAAGGTACACACGAACAATTATTGCAACAACAGGGTTACTACACTCAAATGTATCAAGAGCAAATGGAACAGCATGCTTAATTCAAGGCTTTGATAGATAGTCTAAATAATCATTTTTTATATTCAAAAATAAATAAGTATATGGCATATTCTTTGCTAAGGAATGCGTAAATTTACCAATCTAAAAATTCAATTATCATGACATTCATAGACATATTCATTCGTACTGGAGTTGCAGGATTAATTTTAACTATTCTACTCTATTTTTTTAATAAACCAAAAGGACTAATAGAAATATTAGTTGAATTTATTAAAAATTGGATAGGTGCTTTATTTATTTTTTCAGGTTTTGTAAAAGCCATTGATCCTATAGGTACAGGTATTAAGATAGGTGAATATTTTGAAGTGTTACATATGAAATTTTTAGAACCCTTCAGTTTAGAGTTCTCCATTTTCATGATCGTATTAGAGATTGTATTAGGAGTGGCTTTAATTATTGGATGGCAACGTTTCTTTACTACAGCCATTTCATATCTAATGATGATTTTCTTTACGTTTTTAACAGGATTTACATATGTAACAGCTTATTGTCCGTCTACAACATTCTTTGTTTTATGTGGATTGGTATTAGCTATCATAACAGTTACCGCATTTTTTCAAGATAAAAAATTACGCATCTATGGAATCGCAGCTACTTTAATTGCTGCGATTATTGTTTTTGCCTATTGCAAATTCAGTGGCCATTGTTTATTGTGTGCCTATGATGAAGCCAATATGAAAGTGACTAGTTGTGGATGTTTTGGTGATTTCATTAAATTAAAACCACTACAATCATTCAAAAAAGATTTGATATTAATTGTGATGATGATTTTCTTATTGTTTAATTATAAAAAAATAAAATCACCATTCACTAATGGCAAATTAAAATGGGTAGCATTGGGTATTATCGCTATCGTTACGATTGCTACCTGGTTATTTTGCTTAAACAACTACAAATGGAATGAGCCTTTTGCAGATTTTAGACCTTATAAAATTGGTACGAATATCATTGAAGATAGAAAAACTAAAAAAGCTCCTGTGATTGATTATGTATTTAATTACAAAAATAAATCAACAGGTAAAATTCGTGCTATTGGTATGAAACAATTGGCTACAGCAGGATTGACAGAAGCAGATTCATTCATAAGCAGAGAAGAGAAAATAATAGATCCAGGTATTCCAGCTAAAATTCTTGATTTTGCTATTTATGATAAAGCAGGTGGAACTGAAGTAACTGAAGATATATTAGGGGATCCAGCTTACACGTTCTTAATTGTATCATACGATATCAATAAAGCGAACAAAGAAGCCTATACTAAAAAAATTAATCCATTGGTGATTGAAGCTAATAAAAATGGCTGTAATACAATTGTATTATCTTCTAATGCCACTGATCAAGATATGAAAGCGATGCATACCGAAGCCTATCTTTATTGGGCAGATGATGTATTCTTAAAAACGATTGGTAGAGGAAATCCAGTAATTTTATTAATCAAAGACGGAGTGATTTTAAATAAATGGCATTGGAATCATCTTCCTACTTTTGATGCTATTAAAAAAGCGCATATCAAATCATAATGCTGAATAGAGCTATTAGGAATAGTATATGCATTCTTATTTCTTGGGTGCTATTTATTCCTACGCTGAATGCTCAATTTTGCGGAAATAGACTTGATTATATTCCAGATACTTCACGGATAGATGATTTTCCCATCCGTTACGTACGTATCAATTTACATGTAATAGCAGATGCACAAGGGGCATATAATTTTGATGATAGTTTAAGTATTCAATTTTTCACATCACTTATTGATATTGCTAATTATAAGCTACGTGTCAAAACGTCTATGAATTTGCCACTGCATAATACAGTGCCCAATATCCCTTGTAGATATCAATATCAATTAGCTTCTTCTATCAATGACGCCACCGTTCCTGCTATCTATTTACATATGGAAACCAATCCAATGTATCAATTTTTTAATAGTGCGCATACTACTGCCAATAATGTGTATAGTACTTTTTGGTATGATACTTACGGAATCCATAAAGGGGATGAATTAAATGTTTTCTTTTTATCGCATCATCCAGATAGTTTGAATAGCCGCACATACAGCGCCAAAGACCAAGGCGTTGGTCCAGCTAAATATGTTTTGATGGCTAATGCCTTTCAATTATATCAACAAAATATAGCGAAAGGAATGTCAAAAAATGATGCAATAGTGAATACTGCAAGTTTAACGGCTAATTTGCTGAATCATGAAATCGGACATTCATTAGGCTTGATGCATACCTGGAATGGAGGAGATGGATGTGATGATACACCTATGAATGCAGGATGTTGGTATAGTAATGATCCAGCAAATCCTTGTAGTAATAATATGATGGATTATAATGCGGCACAATCAGCAATCACACCTTGTCAATTATCAATTATACATTCCAATTTTGCAGATAAAAAAAGCAGTCAATATCAATTATTAGCGCCTATTTGGTGTGAGAAAAAAGATTCATTGAAGATTATTATTTATCCGAATGAACATATTGTTTGGAGTGGATCAAAAGATTTAGAAGGCGATATTATCATCCGTAATAAAGCCAGTTTAGAAATTAAATGTATAGTAAGTTTGCCTAAGAATGCGAAAGTTGTATTATATCCTGAAGCCTCATTAATCCTGAATGGGGGACTGATTACAAACACCTGTTCAGAGAAATGGAAAGGTATTCAATACATGAAAAAAAGAAAGTTGAAAGCTAAAGTTGTTTATTTAGCTGGAGGTAGAATTGAAAATTATATAGAATAATTATCGTTTTGAACTTCTATTTTTCTGCCAATTACTTGTATCATTACTAGCCGTTTCAGTTTGACTGGTAGATTCTTCAGTAGAAGCATTTAATTTATTCGTTAGTAATTGAGTTGTAAACCAAGAAGCAATCTTCATTTCGTCTTCATTCGATTCAATGAGATATTCAGGTTTGAAATAAGTTGGTACAAAACCAGTATCAAATTTACCAGAGATAAAATTTTCATGTTGAAGCACGAATTTGCCAAATGCTAAAGTGTTTTTTACACCCACTATTTTATATTCATCAATAGCACGAATCATTTTATCGATGGCATCTTTACGTGTAGGTGCATGCACAATCATTTTAGCAATCATAGGATCGTAGTAAATAGGAATACTCATGCCTTCTTCAAAACCATCATCGATACGTATTCCGTTGCCTTCTGGTTTTTTGTATGTATGAAGCGTACCTATATCAGGTAAAAAGTTATTGGCAGGATCTTCAGCATAAACACGTAATTCAAGAGCATGACCATTAATTTTTAAATCCTCTTGTGTGAATGATAATTTCTCGCCACGAGCCACTTTGATTTGTTCTTTCACTAAATCGATTCCTGTAATCATTTCGGTTACGGGATGTTCTACTTGCAAACGAGTATTCATTTCTAGGAAATAGAAATTTAAATCGGCATCCATTATAAATTCTACTGTACCTGCACCATAATAATTACAAGAGCGGGCAACATTCACTGCACTTTCACCAAGTTTTTTTCTTATTTCAGGACTCACCACAGCACTTGGCGCTTCTTCAATTACTTTTTGGTGTCGACGTTGAATACTGCATTCTCGTTCCATTAAATACACTATATTACCATGTTTATCGCCTAATATTTGTACTTCGATATGTTTAGGGGAAGTAACATATTTTTCGATGAATACGCTATCATCACCAAATGCAGAGCGAGCTTCACTTTGAGCCAATTGCATTTGTTCTTCAAATTCTGCGGCATTATTCACGATACGCATTCCTTTACCACCACCACCAGCACTGGCTTTTACAAGAATAGGAAACCCTATTTGTATGGCTGTTGCTTTCGCTTTTTGAACATCTGTTATAGCTTCTTCGGTGCCTGGTACCAATGGAACATTAAATTTAGCTACGGCATTTTTAGCGGCTAATTTACTACCCATCACTACAATACTTTCAGGAGAGGGTCCAATAAATTCTATACCTGCTTCAGTAACTTTTCGAGCAAACTCATCATTTTCACTTAGAAAACCATATCCAGGATGAATCCCATCCACTTGTAATTTTTTACAAACTTCGATGATTTTATCACCTAATAGATACGATTCTTTTGAAGGAGCTGGTCCTAAACAAACGGCCTCATCAGCGTAACGAACATGCGGAGCATTTCTATCTGCTTCAGAATATACAGCTACTGTTTGAATGCCCATTTCTTTAGCACTTCTCATTACACGTAGTGCAATTTCCCCTCTATTTGCTATTAATATTTTTTTCATAAAATCAAAATTACATAAATTAATACAATTTACTTTTCATCAATCCCCATTTACAAAATCGATGTATGAGCGATACCCGTAAAACACCCAATCCATATTTAGTACTTCTACTAAAATTGATAGAAGAAGCCTCTTCAAAATATTTGGTAGGGCATGTCACTTCAGCTATACCAAAACCTACATAAATGATTTGAGAAAGCATTTCATTATCGAATACAAAGTCATCATCATTGGCATTAAATTTAATACCTTCTAATAGTTTTTTGCTAAAAGCTCTATAGCCAGTATGATATTCGCTAAGTTTATGATTGACTAATATATTTTGGGTAAAAGTTAAAAAGCGATTCGCAATATATTTATAAAGAGGCATACCCCCTTCTAAAGCACCTCTTCCAAGAATTCTAGAGCCTAATACACAATCATACAAATCCTCTCCAATGATATTCACCATACTTGGAATCAATTTAGGTGTGTATTGATAATCGGGATGAAGCATGATGACAATATCAGCACCTAATTCTAATGCTTTATTATATAATGATTTTTGATTGCCACCATATCCCGTATTTTTAGTATGAGAAATAATATGTTTGATTCCAATTTTTTTACCCACTTCGATGGTATTGTCCTTACTAGCATCATCACATAAAATGACTTCATCTACTATATCCATAGGGATTTCACTATAGGTTTTCTCTAGTGTTAATGCGGCATTATAGGCAGGTAATACAACTACTATTTTTTTATTTTTATACATCCTTTTTAGTGTTTGTTAATATAATCGTTTAGTTGTGAGATACTATTACTATAACCAAACGCATCATTGACACTGAAATAATTATTTTTATCAATACATTTCGTATATCCATATTTCGCAATTTCCAATTTGTCATTTTCATAATCCAGTTGGTTCATAAAAAGCTTAACCTGATTTGCGGTAAAACATCTAGTATTCATAAAGGTTTTGATTTGCGATACTTTAGTGCTACTAAATGAAATATTTTCAATATTGGCTTGCATGGAATTAAAATCATCGGCACTCACTTTACAAAACGCAAAACTATCTACAGGTGCTGAAACTGGAGGAGGAGTGCTACTTCCAGAAATCGTATTACAATAATTGATATAATCATTTTTATAAGGCTCAATCGTTAATAATTGAGCTGCATAATTAAAGTTTCCTCTATCAAATATATTTGCTATATACGTTTTTAAAATATCTAATCGATATGATTCATTCTCAATAAGTGCGGTTAAACGCATGAGTTGTTCGATGCTCATACATTTCCCATTCATCAGTGCTTTAGCAGTAGTATATCTAGCAATATCAGCACTTTGTGCTTGTATGGTTAGCATTAAGTTTTGTAAATTAATATCACTCATTGGATAATCACAACCTTTGCTACCGGTGTAAAATCGGGCTTCAGGATAGGTATAAGTTGTTGAAGTGACAGGAGGTGTAAGTATTACAGGAGGAGAAATACTACCTGTACCTGAATGAATAAAATCATGTAATCGGAACATACTAGAATTTAGGCTAAATACATCATACAGTACATAATCATTAGATTGGTCAAGAAGTCGATTGTGAACTTGTTGACAGAAAATTAATTTATCATTGTCATTATCTAATAACATTGTTAATTCTTTAGCTTGTGCTGCATAAAAACAATTGCCATTAGTACGAGTGAGGAGGATACTCAACTTGGAGGCAGGGTTAATAGCGCGACTCACTTCAAATTTAATAGCATTGAATGAACTAGCAGCTATAGCGACTGAGCACTGCGCTTTCATAGTATATGCTGATAGAAGAACAAATAATGGAATTAGTAGAATACTTCTCATTGCTTTTAAATTATATTGCAAATATAAGTCGTTGGCAGTAGATTTTACTTACTAATTAAAGGTGTTAGCCAAATTTGTAAATTAGAAAGTAGTACTATGAGATGAGCTATGTCTTATTGGTTTTGAAGAATATAATCAACTGTTTTTAGAACAGCATTTTGAATCATATCTTGTTGTTTGAATACTTCACGAGTTTCTTTATTTATCCAAGAAAGAGAATAGGTAATAGCCGTTTTATTTTCTGTAATAGTTTCAGCCAAATTTTCTACATAACCTTCATAAATAGGATGATCTAGAATTAGGTATTTTACCCAATTGGGGGAAAAGGTAATTTTTTCTTTCAGTCGAATAGATTCCCCATGAGGAGTTTTAATATCCATTTCTCGAATTACATAATCTTTATGTCGTTCGATGATTTGAACATTGCTCACACCGTGTACAAAATGTTGAGGCTGATCAATTTTAAAAAGAAAATGTTCCCATACTTTATCAATTGGTACATTCACTATGGCGGTATAACTAATCATAATTTACAATTTTGTATGTAAATTTAATCATTATAAAGTACACTATAAGAAAATCTGCATTTATTAAATAAAGTACATTTTATTTAGTTCCAAATATCAAATAATCCCCAATACATAAACAAAAAGATATATACTAGATAGAGCAGATTATTAATTGTATAAACTATTTTGATGCTTTTAGGGAGTAATTGATGACTAAAGATTTTCATGTTCATATAACATAAAGGAAAACTTACTGCTACAAGCACAAAAGGAATATAACCTGAATAATCAAGAATAGAGCTAGTATAATGTTTGTAAGGGGCGTCGTAGTAAAATATATACATATTTCTAATAAGTACTATACTATATGCAGCAAGTAATAGGTTCATAATCCCTTGCCAAACGAACCATATCGTATATGTCGATTTGTTTTTAGTCCGAAAGAAATAGATCATATAAAAACAAGAACACAAAATGAAAAAGAAGGAGCTGATTATTGTAAATATTCCTAGAGGTGGGGAGTTCTGAGGTATTTTATAATCTATTAATTTTTTAAATTCTTTATTAGTAGGAAATAAACTAGTAATAGCCAATGAATGATTTCCTTTTTTGAATTCTGTGCTTAAATCAAATTGTAGTTGCTGCGAATAATCATGATAAAAATAAAGAGTTACTGTTTGATTTTTGATGTTCCAAATAGAACTGAGTAAGGTACCATCACCCATTTTATTTCTGCATACATGCATGGTATCGATGAGTGCTTTAGCATATGCGAGACTTGTATCGGCAGGATGAAGTTGAAGAAATAGTTGACCATTGCGATATCGTTCGAGACGATTGGCATAGGATTGATTTGTAACAGAAGGACAGAAATTAGATAATACATAATTAGCATCCTGGCCAATAGTCATGGTATAAGGCTCTACAATTAAATAGCGACCAGTAGAATCGATATAAATAAAAACATCTTCTATAAAGTAACTATGATTAAATGGTTCGATGAAAGCTTTAACTTCTTCTATTGTTTTGCATTGGTGTAAAATTTCTTTCAGAAACCAAGCTGCTTTTAAAATAGGTTTTTTGTTTTTCATATCTACAATGCCTGATATAGGCGTAGCTGCAGCTAATCGAGAGAAAACTAATCCTGCTTCATTCATACCCGATTGAGGAGATATTCCTTGGTCTCCTTCAATTCTACCACCACTATAACAAGAAGCATATTTTTGCTCTTTAGAAGCCACTTCAAACCATATACAGGGATTTGTATAATAGGCATCAAAATTAGTACCAATGATAGTATTATGGTATGTAGTGATTTTATACATGCTACAAGCAACTACCTGATACGAATAACTAAGCAATATGAATATGATAAAATATAGATGTGCTTTGGGTTTAAATGACATATAGTTTTTAGTCTTAACGATATAGGGCATTGTAAAATTATAAATGAAAAGTAGCTGGATTGAATTCATTAAATTATGGTTCAATGGATTTGATATAATAAATAGTCCAACTAGTTTTAGTATCATCTACAAATCCATCGATAGGCATGGTATGATAGGGTTCATTCTCATTATTTTTTTTAAATCCAATTTCTAATGTTTTAGGATGTATCAGCGCCTCATTCAATATAGAATCTTTATATTCATGTCCTGCTAAAATGGTCATGGCAATTGTCGATTCTTTTATGTTCCCACGGATTACTTTTTCGATATAACAATTAAATACTGAAGCATATGCAATAGCAGTGTAGGGTTGATTGATTTTAACTTGAACAATCAGTGTAGTATCGTTCGTGTAAACTTGATTCTTAGTATACGAAATAGCTTGTTTCGGATAGAGCAGATGATAAGTGGAAAATCCAATAAATGCAGTAAGTATAATGCTGATTAGAGCAATGTAAATAATAGATGTTTTCATGTAAAAATGGCATTACACGAATTTACATCTTTTCTTTATTAAATAAGATTATTTTTCGAATTCATTCAACGTTGATTTCTAGTATTAGAGGAAATCAAATTTGAGCTTAGTATTTTTGATGTTTTATAAAACATACTCTTTTCTAATTTAATAATGAGGTTTTTAATAAAAAAAATACCGAACACGAAGTTGCATAATGCACTTGTGCGCAGCTGCGGGAGGTTAATTAGCAAATTAGCAGATTAGTCAATTAGCAAATTTTCTTAATTCTTAATTTTTAATTGGATTTAGTAATTCTTTCACGCTTTGTCGTGACGTAAATAATATTTGAATTTCCCTCCCAGCAGGGTCTTCCGCAGTAGACCCCGGTGATTTATAAACGAAAATAATTTAATTATCTAATGTATTTGCAAATTATTTATACAAATAAGGTTCATTATTCTGAATCATTATGCGAATATTTTCTAGTACTTGTTTCATATAGACTCTCCAGAATAGTTTGGTAAATAACCAATTGAGCGGATAGAGAAGCTGATTACTCGAATGCATGGTATAGGTATAATCGATTTGGATTTGGTTGGATGCAAGTTCAGTGCATTGCCATTCGCCAACAAACTTGGTGAAGCTGAGCATCCACGCTTGAAATTGATTCACTTCAATTTTCCAATAACTATTTTCTATTCGCTCTAAAATATGATCATTAGAAGCCCAAGCTCCTTTATGCGTCAAAGATCTCGCTACAAATATTTTTTTGCATGAGCCTACTTCTCCCCAATTTGGTTCATCACTGGTATGCGTAACTTTGGGCATAATTAAAAATCCGGTATGTACTTTTGTTACATCTCTCAATATAGGTGTTTTAAAAGCTTGTTCTAAAGAACATTGATAAATGGTTTGCACATGAACACTCGTTTTCATCTCTATTATTTAGTTGTAAAAGTATTTAAAGAATTATATACTTGTTCTACATTAGGAATAGCGAATAAATAATTATATTTTTTAATGGTATCACCCTCATCTTCGTATGTATGGCCAGTAAAGAGTCGTATAGTACCTACCTCATATTTTTTATTATAATAATTCATTTGAATATCCATTTCTAGTATTTTTGTTAGATATATCGAAAGAATAGTACGTTTGAAATATTTCGTTTGAATAATTATACGTTCATTCGTATATGCATAAATAGTGTTTCTACCTGTAATGATATGTTTTACAAATTCTCCTATGTTGTATAAAATCATTGCCCATCCAATAATAGAAAAAAAACTAATGATATTTTTATTCTGTGTATCGATATATTGTGCCAAAACTGTCCAAAGAATCAGAAAAAGAAACTGAAAAATACTAGTATGAAAATAGTAATACAAATAAGGAATAAAAACTGGTTTATCATGCCATAGAATTTTTTCATTTGCATGTAATATGTTTTCAATGGCCTCTAAATCATTTGTAAATAAAGGAGATGAACTCATTTAATATCCTAATCTAAATTATAAATAAAGATACTATTTATTTAGGATTTTATAATAGTTGAATTAACTTTTAGCAATACCAGTCAAAGCTGAAGCTTGATGCTTAGCACGTTTAATACGAATAAATTTAACAAGTTCTAAAATCAACAAAACGCTTATTGACCCTAAGATTGAAATAATAAAATGTTTAAAACCAGGATAACTAAAACTAAATAACTTCCTTAAAAAAGGAATGATTAGTAATAGCATTAATATAGCGGAAGACGATATTAGTATCAGCAAGAGCATCCAATTTTTCTCGAATATGACTGATGTGGCACTTCTTGTTTTTGAAAGGGTAGTTAATATTAAAAACATATTGCCAAGTATCAATGCTGTAAAAGCGATACCTCGAATTTCACCTGCATTATGTTTTTCGTTTATCGCAATAAAATATACTATTAAAACCATTGATAATAATAAAATACCCATGGAGGCACTAATAAGAATTTTTTTTATGCCAAAGAATTTTTCAGTTGGATTTCGAGGAGGTCGATTCATAATGTTTAATTCTTCTTTTTCCGATTCAAAAGCAATGGAACAGATAGGGTCGATTATTAATTCCATAAATACAATATGTAGAGGCATTAATAAGATAGGTAGACTAGAAAAGAATGCCGGTAATAAAGTCAGTCCAATAATAGGTATATGAATAGCTATGATATAAGACATGGCCTTTTGTAAGTTGTCAAATACTTTTCTACCTAATCGTATAGCGCCTACGATAGAACTGAAATTATCATCCAATAAAACCAATGAAGAAGATTCACGAGCTACATCCGTTCCTTTTAAGCCCATAGAAATACCTATGTCTGCGGCTTTTAAGGCAGGAGCATCATTCACACCATCGCCAGTCATGGCTACGATTTCACCATTAGCTTTAAGCGCTTTAATTATTTGTAATTTTTGTTCAGGAATAATACGAGCAAAAATGGTAGTTGATTTAATTTTTTCTTTTAATGTGTTTTCATCTAACAGTTTTAATTCATCCCCTGTAAGAATACTATCAAAATCTTTCATGCCAGCTTGCAAAGCAATACTTTTTGCAGTAGCAGGATAATCTCCCGTAATCATAATTACTCTTATACCTGCCGTATAACATTCTTGTATGGCTTGTGGTACTTCGGGTCTGATTGGGTCTTCAAAACCAATTAAACCTAAATATTCGAATGTAAATTCTTGTTGTGTTTCAGGTAAGGTGCCAGTATCCCAAGATGATATAGCTACAGCTAAAACACGTTGTCCTTTATGAGCAAGAAGTTGAACGTTTTTTATAACTCTGTTTTTTTCTTCTGGATTTAATTTACATAAATCAATGATAGCTTCAGGAGCTCCTTTGGAATAGACTATATAGTTTGACTCTTCAGATTTATATACCCTTGACATAGCAAATAAAGCTTTACTCAAAGGATATTCTCTTTCAAAAACGAGAGCATCATTAGTTAGTATAGACAGTTTGTTTTTACAATTATGAATAGCTTTTTCCATAGGGTCGATACTCTTTACTTGAGAGGCAAAGCTTGCCGCTATTATTAACTCTTGAACCTCGATACTGCTAGTATCAAATACTGATTTATGGATACTTTTATTCAGTGCAAATACTGTATCTATTTCCATATTGTTTTGAGTGATTGTACCTGTTTTATCTGTACATAAAACAGTTGCCGAACCAAGCGTTTCAATAGCTGAAGGTTTTCTAGTTAATACATGTTGTTGTGATAACCTCCAAGAGCCTATAGCTAAAAATATAGTTAGTACAACAGGAAATTCTTCAGGTAAGATAGATATACTAGAAGCGAGTCCATTTAATAAAGATTGCAGAATATTTCCTCTAGTAAAATAATAGGCAATTACTACTGCTATACTAATTCCAATTCCAATTAGAAAAAGATTTCGTATCAAGATTTTCATTTCTTTTTGCAAGAGAGTTTGATCTTGTTCAATCAATTGAAGCGATTTACCTATTTTACCAAATTCAGTTTTTAATCCTGTTTTAGTTACTTTAAACAATCCTTTTCCCTGCACCACTAGTGTACCACTATATAAATTAGTTGTTTCTGTAGTCAGTTCGTTAATGGTTTTTACCACAGGAACAGATTCACCAGTTAACATAGATTCATCGATGGTGAGGTGTTGACATTCAAGTAAAAATCCATCTGCAGGAATTCGATCCCCTTCATGTAAAATAATAATATCATCGGGAACTACCTCACGACCTGCAATTCGTATTTCTTTATTATCTCGAATTACAAGCGCTCTTGGTGAAGAAAGCACTCGAAGTGCATCTAATGCTTTTTCTGTTTTTTGATATTGATAAAAGGTGATGAAGATGATGACTAATACCCAACAAAGCATAATAATTCCTTCAGTGGTGCTCCCCAGCAACATATATAAAACACTACATGCGATAAGTAATAAGAACATAGGTTCTTTAAATACTTCAAGTGTAATTTGAAATATATTCTTAGATTTTACAGAGGGTAATTCATTAAATCCATATGACTTTAATCGTTCAGCTGCTTGTTGGCTAGTAAGACCATTTTCCATAGTAGATTTATTATGAGATAAGATTCAATTGCTTGACTTAAATAGAAAGTTATATCTATTATTCTATTTACTCAAAAATAATAAATTTATCTCGATCAGTAAGAGAAAAATCACAATGTTTTGGAGCATTAGAATAGGTGTTACCACAAACAGGACAAACATAATATTTGTAAGGTAAACTTTGTAATGTGTTACTATTGATATCTCCTAGAGCTTGTTCGAAAAATATTTTATGTTTTTGTTCCGTTTTCATTGCATAAGTCAGACTTAAATACGCAATTTGATTATCGGCTATTTGAGCAGTATTTAAGAATTCGGGATACATTGTTTTGGCTTCATAATCTTCCCCATCAACATCAGCTTGTAAATTTTCTTTAGTCGATTTAACAGTAAATTCGGGTGTTATAGTGGGGATAATTCCTCCTGCATCTTCAATAACGGCTTTATGATTGGTAGCATGTATTTGTTCAGCTCCTGCAACAGCATTATATAAGATTGAAATATAATGAAATCCATCTTCTTCAGCTTTTTTAGCAAATGCTTCATATTTGGCTGTAGCCGTCACTTCGCCTTTATATGCACTTTGCATATTTTCTATTGTTTTTGCAGTTGCATCCATATGTTGTTTGGTTGTTATTGCTGCTTCTTTAGATTTTTTTGTGCATGATATATTCGGGATGCATAAACAAAATACCAAAGAAAAAGAAATGCTAATAAATGATTTTTTCATATTAAATAGTTGTTGATTAGTATCTACAAATCTACCTTATATGGAAAGTGAATAAGTTATAGAATTAAGAATGAATATTACGTAATTCACAGATGTACATACAGTTCATCAAGCAATGAATTTTCGCTGTTCGGCATGTTCTGCAGGGCATGTCGAACTACAGATAAAAGGCATTTCTAATGCCTAATAGATTCAATTTAATATTAAAAATAGATCTTCTAGTATAATTATCTAATGTATTATTTCAATTGAATAATATAAATGTACGTCGTTAATAAGCCGCAGGGTCTCCTACGGAAGACCCCTCGGGGACCTAATTTATGAAAAATACTTATAGGGAATTAACTTAAGACGGCTCCCAAAGCTCAATTTTATTGCCTTCAGCATCCATGATATGTACAAATTTGCCATAATCATATGTGGCTATTTCATCTAAAACCGTCACGCCATTTTCTTTAAGTTTGGCCACTAATCCTTCAATATTTTGTACTCGATAATTGATCATAAATTCTTTTTTAGAAGGAGCAAAATACTCGCTTCCTTTTTTAAATGGAGTCCATTGAAGGGTGTTTATTTCATCCGGATTATTAATATTGCGTGATTCGAAACTACAACCATAATCATTGGCATCAATCCCTAAATTTTTACGATACCATTCTCTAGCTTCTTTAGGATTTTCTGAAAAAAAGAAAATACCACCTACGCCAGTTACTTTAGGAGTAGTGTCTGATGCATTTGTTGCAGCTGATTCATTTTTAGGTGTTTCCATAGGTTTACTTTTATTTGAATTTACTTTATAATAAATAAAATTAGTAATTAATA
>CANHVE010000027.1 GCA_947464015.1 Saprospirales bacterium
TCCTTCTCCTTTTGTTTTTGTTGTGAATGAATGATGCAAACATACTAGAGCAAAACGCAATGTATTTGCCTAGTGAAAAAATTTTTCAAAAAAAAGTATTTTTATTTTAAAACCGTGTATAAACGCTTGTAAATAATTATCTTATAACCGTATAAAAACTTACGTCAATATCGCTTTCACCCGTGTTTTGATTACCATCTTTGATTCCGGGTTGATGTTTTAAGTTCACTCGTAAGGTTCCCGTCGAACTTCCTCCTGTGCTAATAATATTAGTTAAGCCTATTGGATGTCCAGCAGCATCTACATCATCATATGATTGAGTGAGGTTTAAACCTATGGATGGATTGAAAAAGAATTGATGATCTACAGCTTCATCTCTAATTTCTGCTGAAAGATCTTCTGCCGGACTTAACGATTCATTTAATACTTCCAAGCTTAAATTATAGGTACTGTTTGTATCTAGATATATAGTATCTACTAAGCCAGCATTTCCACCACTGATTCCATCAATATCACTAAACTGAAAACTTTTAGTTATGCCACCTTTAGTAAAATTTAATTTTAATGTAGTGATTAATTCTTCAGGATTAGTATCCTTCGGTTTGCAAGAATTACTAATACTTACTATAATAACTGCCAGTATTAAAACGGAAAAGATTTTAATTTGATTCATGTCGATTTATTTTAAAGTAAATGGTATTTTAATTTTTAATGAAAAATTAATTCCAGGTTCATTTGCAAAATACCTCCATCTATTCATATAATCTCTATACTTAGTATTCAATAGATTTTGTATGTTGAAGAAAATGAAAATAGGTTCGCTTTGTTTTTTTCTATTGATGGATAAGCCACTCTCAAAACCTAGTAAAAAATAGGCTTTAGGACTTTCTACCAATTCTTGATAAGATTCAGTTAAGTTTTGTTTGGCTACATAAGTGCCTATCAAACCTATTTTAAAATCATCTATTTTTTTATGCAATGGAAGGGTATAGCATAATTTGCTTTCGCTTTGCAACGGGGGTATAAAAGGCAAATAGTTTTTTTCTTTTAGATTATAGACATAAAGTAAACTTATCTTTTGACTAACTTCAAATCCTTTTGATAAATCAATTTTATAATACATGTCCGCCCCAGTAAAATTAGCATTCGTTTGTTTATATTCAAATACAGGAAAAGCCCCACGTATAGTCAGTTGTGCTTTTTCTTTCACTTGTAGATAAATATAATCTGTAACATATTTATTGTATAAAGTAATTATCACATGATGTCTACTTCCTTCTTCATAGGTATAATCGATAGAAGATAAATAGGCTCGTTCATTTTTTAAAGAAGCATTTCCTATTTCAATACTAGCTGTTCCATGATGCACACCACTGCTATATAATTCTACAGGATGTGGAGCTCGCCAAGTACTTCCTAAGGTCATACTGATGGTTGAATGAATATCGATATGATAAGCTATACCTAAATTACCTGCTATACCATACCATCTGTGATTTATATGAACAGATTTGTTTTTTATTTCATTCACCTGCAAAAGACTTAGATCTCCTCTTGCCCCCATTTGAAAGACCCATTTGTTTTTTTCAACTTTATGGATTGTATATAATCCGATACTTTGCGAATTATATGCTGGAATGAAATAAGCCCCTCCTACATAATTATTTTGGAATGTGCTATTCAATCCTAAATTACTTTTATAGGTTGCTTTTTTATTTTTAAACGACCAATCTATATCAGCAGTATTTGTATACAGATAAAATTCAGAGATAGGGTCTTTAACACTTCGCCCCAATACTTTATCAAACTCTTGACGTTTATTAAATTGAAATCCATATTTAATATTCATTTTTATCAAAGGGCTTACAACTAAAGTAAAATCAGTATTCGCCATATGATGCTCAATATTTTGTTTGGGCGCATTGATTTTAAATCGAAATCCATCTTTATCTAAAGGTTCTTCTGAAGTATAGGCGATTAATAAGTCGCTTAAATTACCAATTTGTGAACCAGCAAATATGCCTAGCTTTAAATTATAAAACTTATAGGAAAGATTCAACTTCCATTTACTTCTAAAATAGGAAGTGTAAATAGCAAAATCATTTTCATTCAATCCAGTGTTTTTTAAATAATAGCTGGGAGTTTTGGTGTTTCCTGCTCGAATCGTATTCGACTGAATTCTCCAACTCCAATTCGGAGTTTTTTTAAACTGACCTTCCAATAACAAACTAATCCCACCTTTGGCATTTACGCTAGAGGCATTCAGCGCCACAACACCTTTATATCCAGCATGATTTATCAAGGATTTAGGTTTGATAATAACCAATCCACCAATGGCTTCATGACTGTATTGTAAAGCATCTGCTCCCTTTTCTACGCTAACTTCTCCAGCAGTATTGATATCAATTTCAGGGGCATGTTCTGCTCCCCATTGTTGACCTTCTAATCGTATACCATCATTCAACGTTACGACTCGTATACTATGCATACCTGTTATTACCGGCTTTGCAATACCCACACCTGTACTCATAGTATTCACACCAGGCAACTCTTTTAATAAAGTACCTAAATTATTTCCACCGTTTTTATCTATATCTTTTTCAACTAAAAGGTTTTGATTATTAATTAATTTCTCTTCTTTTCGTTTATCCTTAATTTCTACCGCATCTAATAGATGGTTTTTATGCTTGAGTAAAATATCAATATGAATATCTTTATCAAAATGCATATGAATAGTGTCGGGCAAACAATCATAATGACTAATATATAAGGTATAATCTCCAGCACATATATCAGGAATTTTATAAAATCCATTTTCATCAGCCAATATTGAGCGATTCATTTCAGCGATATAAATACTTGCAAAATCAATAGGGTGCTTACTTTCTTTTTCTAATACATCTCCTTCAATATGTAAATCACATTGACCACTATGTTGAGCATTCATATAGTGAAAGAAAAATAACAAACAAGAGATGAATAATGCTTTTTGCATAGTACAAAGATAATGTATTTTTTATTCGTGCAACTAAGTTGCATCACACTAATTTTTTATTATTTTTGTGGAATGATAAACACTAAAGAAATTTTTGAAAAACAAGGGATCCGTTCTACTACATGTAGAATTGATTTAGTAAACTACTTTACTAAAAACAAGTTTGCAATTTCTTTTCCTCAATTAGAAAAGGCTCTGAAAAAACATGATAGAACTAGTGTGTATAGAAACTTAATCTTTTTTGAAGAACAAGGAGTCGTTCATAAACTTTATGATGCTGATGGAATACTGAAATATGCTTTATGTAAAGATAATTGTGCTGAACACTTACATCACGACAATCATATGCATTTGACTTGCAACAAATGCAAGCACACTTACTGTTTGAATGAAAAACATACGCCTAAAATAAAATCACCTAAAAAAGTAGTTATAGAAAGCGTAGCTATTACCGCAAGAGGCCTTTGTGAAAACTGCAAAAATTAATTCTAATACACTTCTTCAAACAAACTAATACGTTTATAGTTGCCATGTAAAATATCATGTAATACCAAATGGTATTGAGGAAAGCTTGGTAAATTATTATGTCGACCTCTTTCAATTTTTATTAAGTTCGTTCGCTTCCTGTTTTTTGCAGCCAATTTTTTAGCATGCTTCATGGGTATTAATAAATCTCTAGTGCCATGTATGATATAAATAGGTACGTTAACGTTTTTAATAAAATGATCTGTCCTAATTTGATATTTAAGCAATAATGAATGAGGGAAAATTGGAGCGTATCTGCGAGCAATATATTTAAAACTTAAATAAGGAGAATCTAAAATTAATAGTTTAGGTTTTGTTTTAGAAGCGGTGTATGTCGCAAATCCAGAGCCAATAGAGCGACCATAAATAATTATGTCTGATTCATCATAATGTTTTTTTAAATAGCGATAACCTAGCAATGAATCTTTATATAATAAGCGCTCATTTCGTTTGCCCTTGCTCTTACCAAAGCCTCTATAATCCATCACAAAAAAATCATATCCTTTGCTAATAAAATCTTTGGCAAACTTACTCCAACCTTTTACACTTCTGGTATTCCCTTTAAAATAATAGATAACACCTTTTGATTTAGGTAATTTAAAATGTAAACCATTTAATATTGCGCCATTACCCGCATCAATATTTACTTCTTCAAAAGGATAACTAAATTCATATACAAAATTATCTGGTAAAATTTCAGGGTGAAATATAAAAGAATCTTGTATCAAATAGAGAATGATACAGAGTAGCAGATATACAAATATCCCTATAAGTAAAACGATAAAAAAAGTATACATGAATGAGTTGAAGAGAAAGAATAAAGATACTCGTTTTTTTTTGGCTAATTAAAAATAGCCGATATTAAATCTCTATATCAATATAACTCGGACAATGGTCAGAATGCATGGCACTTTGAAATATCTTGGCGTCTCTTAATAAGCTTCTTAAATTCTCTGTAACTGCAATATAATCTATTCTCCAACCCTTGTTATTTCCACGAGCACCTGCTCTATAACTCCACCAGGTATATTCATGTGGTTGAGTATGAAATTCTCTAAAAGTGTCTACGAAACCAGCATCAAAAAATTTATCCATCCAGGCACGCTCTTCAGGTAAAAACCCCGACGAATCTTTATTTCCTTTAGGGTCATGTATATCAATCTCTTTATGGCAAATATTATAATCACCACATAAGATTAATTTTTTTCTAGTTTTTTTTATTTCTTGTAAATAATCATACATTTCTTCTAAAAACACCATCTTGAATCCTTGACGCTCTTCACCACTCGAGCCACTCGGATAATAAATACTAGCAATAGATACATCGCCATAATCGATCCGAATCATTCTGCCTTCAAAATCATGAGAGCCTATCCCATTACCATATTCGATATGGTCAGGAGCTTTTTTACAGATGATACCTACTCCACTATATCCTTTTTTTTGTGCACTATACCAATAATGTTTATAGCCTAAAACTTCAAAAGAAGCCACATCTATTTGGTCTGCTTGTGCTTTGGTTTCTTGGAAACAATAAACATCAAAATTAGTCTCTTGAATCCATTGCGTTAAACCTTTGCTCATAGCAGCTCTAATGCCATTTAAATTGTATGTACAAATTTTCATATAAAGAATAGTTGATGTACAATATTACTAAATAAAAAAATCTTTATAGCTTTGAATCATGAATTTTGAAAATACTATTGCATTTGCAAAACAATTAGACAGCCAAGATCCTTTGGCAAAATATAGAAATCAGTTTTTTATCCCTAAAGATAAAGATGGAAACGAACAAATATATTTTTGTGGAAATTCCTTAGGATTACAACCCAAATCGGTTCAATCAAAAATCAATCAAGAACTAGAAGATTGGAAAAATTTAGGTGTAGAAGCTCATTTTCATGGGAAAAACCCTTGGTTCTCTTATCATCATTTTTTAACAGATGAAACGGCTCGATTGGTCGGTGCCAAAGAGATAGAAGTTGTTGTAATGAATTCTTTAAGTGTAAATTTAAACTTATTGATGATAAGCTTCTATCGCCCAACAGCTAAAAGAAATAAAATTTTAATTGAAGGAGGAGCTTTTCCAAGCGATTATTATGCAGTAGAACAACAAATCAAATTACATGGCTATAATCCTGATCATTGCATGATAGAAATGCTTCCTCGTAAAGGTGAATTCACACTACGTATGGAAGATATTATCGCAAAAATTAATGAACTAGAAGATGAACTAGCATTGGTGATGTTTGGTGGGGTGAATTATTTTACCGGTCAGTTTTTTGATTTAGAAGCTATAACCAAAGCTGGGCATAAAGTAGGTGCACAAGTGGGTTTTGATTTAGCACATACTGCTGGAAATATCCCTTTACAACTTCATGATTGGAATGTCGATTTTGCAACTTGGTGTAGTTATAAATATTTGAATAGCGGTCCAGGAGGCACTAGTGGTATTTTTGTACATGAACTTCATGCAAACAACCCTCAATTACCACGATTAGCAGGCTGGTGGGGCTATGATGAAAAAACTAGATTTAAAATGCAAAAAGGATTCCTGCCTCAAGTTGGTGCTGCTGGTTGGCAAATGAGTAATGCACAAATTTTCCCGATGGCTATTCATAAAGCTTCATTAGAAATTTTTGATGAAGCAGGCATAGACAATCTGCGCGCTAAAAGTCTTTTGTTAACAGGCTTTTTAGAATATTTAATAGATGAAGCGAATAAAGAAAACGATTTAGGTTTTAAAATTATTACTCCTCGAAATGCTGCCGAAAGAGGTTGTCAACTATCCTTGATGACTGGAGCCAATGGCAAACAGCTATTTGAAAAACTTACTCAGAAAGGAGTAATTGCCGATTGGCGTGAGCCTAATGAAGCATTTGGTATAGGAGGCGTAATACGTGTCGCTCCTACACCGTTATACAATACATTTGAAGAGGTATTTAAATTTGTTGAAATTCTAAAAAACTAAAACAAAGAAGATTGCTTTCCTATATTATCAGTATGAGGAAGGATTATAGCTGGATTTTGAATATCTGTATTTTTAGGTGAAATTAATGATTTGTTTATTCGATGTGCTCTCATCTGTTCATCAGGATATGGTTGCATCAAGCAGTTAATGTCTTCTTTATTTAAATCGTTCTCTAACCATTTGCTAGCATTCTTTTTATCAAAAATCAAAGGCATTCTTTTTTTGCTATTATGTATTTCACTCATCAAGGAGTTTGCAGTTGTAGTAATAATCGAACAAGTAATAAGGATTTCTCCAGTTTCATTGTTTGTCCAGTTTTCACATATTCCTCCCAACATAAAAAACGAATCATCTGAAGGATAAATATAATAGGGATTTTTTTCTTTTAAATGGTGCTGGTATTCAAAAAAACCATCTAATAGTATAATACAGCGATTATCATATATTGCTTTTTTAAACGAAACTTTTTCAAAAACTGTCTCTGCTTTTGCATTGATGGTTTGTGTTTTGTAAGTATTAGCGCTTTCCCAATCTTTTACAAAAGAGGGGATTAAGCCCCAATGTGCTGTAGATAAATGTTTAGATTGACCTTGATGGATCGTATATAGTTTTGGAAAACTATAGGCATTGATATAATATCTAGGAATTAATTCTTCTTCTATTTGTTCTATTTCAAGTACTGCACTATAATCGGCAGAAGCTTTTTTTACAGAAGCACCAGCACTACACATATAATTTATTTTTTAGTGTTTAGTATAGATTCTGCCTGCGACTTGTATTTAGTAGTGTTTTTAAGTTCTTCAAGAATTGGCTTTGCTTCTGTATAATTATTTTGTTGCAATAATATTTGTGCTTTTTGCCATTTAGCATCTAGTACATATTTGTTATTGGCTTTTATTACTTTGTTGAAATAGCCTAGTGCTTTAGTGTTTTTGTTGGTATTATAATTTGCTAATCCATTGTAATAATTTGCCTCTGGACTATTTGGATTTTTTTGCAATACCTTATTAAAAGAAGTAATTGCTTTCTCATATTCTTGATTACTATAATCATCTAATCCTTTTTTAAAGTCATCAACTGTTGTAGTAGTTTCAGTAGCTGTTTTTTCTTCTGTAATGCTTTCTTTGTCTTTAGCAGCATTTAGAGCAATATCACTATCAAAACTTTTATTCAATTCTACATTAACAGTTTTAGTACCACTAGTAGTAAGTTTTTTCGCTTGATCTTGATAACCCGCTTGAGAGTATTCTATATTATTTACACCCTCTTCTAAAGCAATTTCATAATATCCATTTTGAGAACTTAAAGTAGATGTTTTTCCTGAAATAATATTTACACCAGCAATAGGATTTTTAGTTTTACTATCTAGTATTTGCCCTTTTACAATGTTTTTGGAGGTGTTATCTATTTTGTTAACAGTTGCAGTACTAGGTAGTGTCCAACTATAGGTTGCTATACCTTTTTCATTTGACACTACTGAAGTTGGGCTATTGTCTTCGACTATTGATTCATCGCTAATTCTTTCTTCGGTAGATTTCGTTATTATATCTTCTTGAGTAGTAGTGTTTAATTTAGCATTTTCCTTTTCTGCAGGATTGAAAATAATCGTTTTTTCATCTAAAACAATTTCTTTATTTTGTGCTTGAGCTTCTTTTTTACTTGTGTTTTGAGCTATTTGTTTATTCGATTTAATAATATTATGTGCAATTAAATAGGTACCAGATATTATTACGATAGAAGCAGCAACTGAGATAATTGCTTTAAACGACATTTGTGGTAATTGTATGGTTTTACCCGCTTTGGATGGATAATAAGAAGATTTTTGTCCTATTTCATTACTAATATCAGCTAAGTGTTGACTAATAATACTTTTGTCTTTTACCTCTTTCAATCCTTCTAAAGCATCTTGTAAAAACATATCATCTCCCATGGCTTGTTCAACCATACGAATCTCTTCGTTTGTTGCCAACCCTTGAATATATCTATGCAATATATCCTGATCAATAGTTGATGTTATATCCTTATTTTCCATGTTGTTCCATAATAATTTTCAAGTTTCTTTTTCCATTTTGAATATGGCTTTTTACTTGCTTTATATCAAATCCAGTAATTTCTACTATTTCATTATATGACTTGTCTTTTAAGTAGAACAATTCAACACATAGTTTTTGTTCCTCTTTTAATCCAACCATTGCTTTTTCTAACAATTCTAAGTCCTTTTCTTTTTGAAATTTGTCATCAAGATGAGTAAAATCCTCTTTTTCCATATCCATATCGGAGGTTTCAAACATAGTATCATAGCTACTGGTTTGTTGTTTAGACTTTTTACGAAGCTCTTGTAGACAATGATTTTTTACTAATGTATGTAACCAAGCTCTAAAGTTTTCAACTTGATGTTTTTTTAACAAAAGAATTAGATTTTCAAATACTTGCATAGTAGCATCTTTAGCTAAATCTTCGTCTTTCAAGTATTTAATACATACACCATATACAAGTGTGGTATATCGAGTATAGAGTTGGCCAATATATTTTAAGTCATGAGAATTTCGATACATTTCTATAAGTTGTGTATCAGATTCTGTTTCGTTTTGTTTTTTATGCCAAAAAGCCATCTATAATTCAAAATTACAGCATTTTCAGGTATATAATTCAAAATAATTTGCCTGGACTTTGTTTTTTATTACATTGAAAATCAACTATATACGAACAATAATAAAATAAAAACGAAAAAGATGTAACATTTTTAAATTTCTAAAGTATAATAACACATAAACATTATAAACCATATAAGACTTTGCTTATGAAAACGTCAAAATCAATATTAACCTTAGCTTTTGTACTTTTCTTAACTACTATTATTTATGCAAATAATAATGATAAAATTTCTGGTATGACTAGAGATGTTATAGTTGAGCCAACTAAAACGGGAGCTACAGTTACTTTAGATATGTATTTCAAACATCCAGAAAACATCAAAGAAATGACAATTGAAAGAGGTACTATTTTAGGAGAGTCATTCAGACAAGTAAAAGTATTTGGTTCTTCAGAAATTACTTCAATTGTGGATGGTAAAATGACAACAATAGACAGATATCCTATATCTGGTAATGATTCTGATATTTACTATAGAGTGGTGGTAATAGATAAAGAAGGTGTAGTTAGATTTTTCCCAGCATCATCTATGCAAAACACTTATTCTGCATCAGCTAAATAAATAATATTTAATCAAAATATAAAAGCCATACATGTTTCATGTATGGCTTTTATATTATATGTTTAAAGCCGTATTAGGATCCCAAAGATGTTTAGGAAGGTCAACAATACAGTTGTTTTCAATCTTTACTCCTTCTTTTTCTAAGGCTAGTTGCATGGCCATATCTGTTTCAAAATGATGCTTACCAGTTAATAATCCATTTCTGTTTACTACTCGATGTGCAGGAACTTTGGGTTTTATTTGATGAGCACCATTCATAGCCCAACCAACCATTCGTGCTCCTTGCTTACTTCCTAAATAATTAGCAATTAAGCCATATGTAGAAACTTTACCTTTAGGGATCTTTCTAACTACTCCATAAACATTTTCAAAAAAAGAATAATCTTTCGAAGCTTTTTTATGAGCCATTTTTTATTTGCTAATTATTGCTTGTAAATAATTAATTTTTCTACCATCTGCTAAATGCATCATTTCATAAAAGGTTTTGATAGAGGTGATCTCATCAGCTAAGCCATTACCATAAATATCTCTCTCTACTCTGGTCAGCGTCCATCCAAATTCTCTTATGCTTTCTTCCGTAAAATCAAATAAATCTATAGCATCAGTTTTAAAATGTAGTATTCCATTTGTTTTCGTTATCTGTTTATATTTTTCCAAAAAAGTGCTATAACTAAGTCGTTTATTGATATCTCCTTTTTTAGGAAAAGGGTCAGGAAAAGTAATCCATATTTCATCTACTTCATTCGCTTCAAAAAACAAATCTATTTGATCAATTTTTGTTCTAAGAAAAGCTACATTATTAAGTTTGTGTTCTACTACTCTGTTAGCACCTTTCCATATTCTATCACCTTTTATGTCTACTCCTATAAAATTTATATGAGGAAATTTTTGGGCTAATGAAATAGTATAATCTGCTTTACCACAAGCTAGCTCAAGAATAATTGGATTTGTATTATGAAATACTATTTCATTCCATTTTCCTTTTAATTCTATTGACTCATTTTTGTAATTGCTAAGTCCAGGAGCTAAGAAATTTTTATTTTCAAATACAAAAGGGAAGGTACTAACTTCACTTAGTTTTTTCATTTTTGCTTTTGCCATAGAAAGAATATTTATTTTTGTTTGTTCAGCATCAGTTGTTTGATATATTTTACAGGAATACTACCATAGCTTAAAAATTCTTCATTAAAAGTTTTTACACTATACGCAGCGCCTTGTTCTTTTTTGTATGCTTCACGTAAATCAATTATCTCCTTAAATCCACTAAAATAACTACAAAGTTGTACGTTACTTAATTGTACTCTATTCCATTTGCCCTCTGCTTCAGCTTTTTGTTGAAACGCTTGGCGTGTAAGTAAATCTAATGCATCTTCCTTACTCATGTTTTGTGTGTGAACTCCTATGTCTAAAATAGTATTACAAGTGCTTCTCAAATTCCACTTATAATACATCAACCACATTTCAGGAGAATTGTTACCATACCCGTTTTCTAACATCATTAGCTCACTATAAACAGCCCAACCTTCTATCATTGCGCCATTTCCTAATATCGTTTTGATAATACTAGGCGATTGATTTGCATAAATTCCTTGTGTATAATGTCCAGGAATAGCTTCATGTATATCGAGTATTTGTAAAATATAATTATTATACTCTCTTAAATAACTTTCTTGTTTATCTTTTGGCCACCCTTCTATAGATCCTACATTATAATAGGTTTTGCTTTCTTTATCATATGGTCCAGGACTGCTAATACTTGCTCCAGCTACTCCAGCCATGTAAGCAGGCTCTTTACGCACCTCTAAAGGTTTACTTGGATCTAAATAAATCAAGTTTTTATTATTAATAAAATCTACTAGTAAAGGAATATGTTTTTCTATACTGGTCTGAAAATCCTCAGCTTTTATATGTTTTGCAGATAATGTATCTATCATCATTCGTATTGCAACAATTGTGTCTTTTGGAATGGCTTTGTTTGTAAAATAATCTTTCCATAATACTTGTGTATAATGAAACATTTGCTCATGTAAATATTTTTTTCTGTTTAAAGCCATATAAAATAGCTCATCTGAGTTATATTCACTCTGTATTTGTTGACTAAATTTAGTAACATATAGCTCCTTACCTAGTCTAAAATCTCTAGGATGCAGATTTGGCATTTTTTCTAAAAAAGTAACGAAACTTAAAACAGATTTTTTACAAGCAGTAGCATTTTCTAAAATTGCAATTTTTTCTTCTTTTGTTAAATTAGCCAATTCAACAGCTTTTGGTATATCATCACTAAACACATCAACACTATTTTTATTTTGTTCAATAGCTAATTTAGTATGCTCTATAGTTGGGTTTTTAATATTAGACTTTGCCGCTTCAAAATATGCAGCAACGTATTTCATCTTTTCATTAATCGTTCGAAGACGATCTTCTAATGGAGCATATTCAGTATTGAGCAAATATGAAAAATCACCGTTCACATTATATATACTAGGATTCCACTCATATTCTTTTAATTCATTTAGCTCCCAAGGAATATTTTTTAAAAAATCTCTAATTAAAAAAAAATCTGTTTTATCTGCCAATGTAAGCTGGTCAATGGATATAGTATTTAATATCGCTAACTGATTTTCTGAAAAAACGAGCTGTTCTTTTCGATTTACCTCATCAGGTATATTAAGCTTATAATTGTATTTGTAATAGCCGGAATTGCTTGCCCAAGAGGGATATAAGGACCACAACTGTTCAATAAACGAATCTTTATATATACTAAATTCATTTTGTGCTACAATATTAAATGTGAAAAAAGGGAATATCAATAATATGCATAATTTCTTCATTAGTTATTTGTATTTAATTACGAAAGTACAAAATAAAATTATTGTAGATTCACTGTATGCATTGAGAATTATTGTTATCAAGGAATATAATAAGCGATTAGCAATACTTTATCACAAAATTAATGAACGTCCTCTTCATCCATTTTTAACTTAGCTTTCAATAAAACAACCTCTATTTTTTTAATAGCGTCATCATAAAATTGTAGTTGATTACTCAAGTCACTCAAAGCTTTTAAGTCGCCTTTTGGTAAATCTTTACTGCTATTTTCATCACGCTTTTTTCTGCGCTCATAATAGTTTTTTAATCGTTTTAATGAACCACTTATAGAATAAGGCATATAAGAAGAAGTAGATTGGTCTAAAAGCTTTTGATAAGTAGGTAATGCGATATCAAACTGTTCTTTATTCATTTTTCCTAAGTAGTTTACATAATGATATAAAAGCTGAATTTGACTATATAAATCTACTTCGTTTAATTTATTCTCAAAATAGTTTTGTGCTTTTGCATCACCCCAACTAGCGTATATATCAGCCACCCCATAAACGATAGAACCATTTGTTTCTGACTCGAATTTTTTAGCATAACTTAATGCTTTGGAAGAGTCAATGTTAGAAAGTGCTGATAAGGATGCTCCAATTACTTTATAACTACTATCTTGAATTCCTGTTTCATAAATAGACGCTAAAGATTTATTTGATAATTTATTTAATACATTAATTGCACTTGCTCTAACGTTAGATTTAGGATCTTCTGTGGCAAGCGATTTAATTTTATCAATCAGCTCAGTATTTGAATTAGAAGGCGATTTTAATTTATCTAAAATATATTTTCTAATATACCAATGTTTGTCATTTAATGCATTTAAATAGGCACTTGAAATAGATTCTTCTTTTTGGTTTTTCATAAAATATTCAACAGCCTCGAAACGATCTCTAAATAATGGGGCGTGTAAATATTGATAGATATACCATTCACTGGGTTTATTGTCATTTATTTTGGTTAGGTATACTTTATCTGCATCAATGTTTACAAATAAAGGCTTCTCTTTACAAATGTATTTAAACTGTTGTTTCCCTTTATAAAGCAACATATCATATGTTTCTTTGCCAGTTGAATTATAAATATCAACTTTCATAGGCATTCTAAAATATTTTACACGAGCATCATTATCACTATTGCTTTGTGATATATCAATTATCATGGTGTCTGTTACATAAGTATATTTAATATCTAAAACAGGGTGTCCACTATTATAGTACCATTGATTAAAAAACCAATTTAAATCTTCTCCAGAAATAGCTTCAAATGCCATTCTCAATTGTGGCACTTCTGCACTTTTAAATTGATTTTCGGTCAAATATTTTTTTAAACCTGCAAAAAACACCTCATCTCCTAAATAATAGCGCAACATATTAAGTATGCATCCACCTTTTTCATAACTATGTCTATCAAACATATCATCTGGATTCTCATAATTAAATCGAACTAAATCTTCTTGTTTACTTTCAGATTCTTGTAAGTATTTTCTTTTATCATCCATGATATCTATCTCGGCGTCCTCACTACCATATTTATGATTAATCCATAAATATTCACCATATGTGGCAAAAGATTCATTAAGAGTTAAATTACTCCAGCTTTCACAAGTAACTAAATCACCAAACCAATGATGAAAAAGTTCATGGGCAATTATAGACTCATTATTTCCATCAATCATCTCTCTTCGAGTTTGATTTAAAGCATCATAATGAACAACCGCTCCAGTATTTTCCATCGCTCCACTTACAAATTCACGAACAATTACTTGACCGTATTTATCCCAAGCAAAATCAACCCCCAATGTGTTAGAAAAATATTCAATCATTTCAGGGGTATTTCCAAAAATGTCTTTAGCATATGGTGTATATTCATGTTCTGTATAATATAATACATCTTTTCCTCTCCAAGTATCCTTAGTTATATCGAAAGGTCCAACTACCATTGCACATAGATAAGGAGGATGCGATTTGTCTTGTTTCCAATAATCAGTTCGAGTACCATCATTATTATTTATAGAAGAAAGCATCAATCCATTAGAAAGCGTTTTCATCGAATCAGGAACAGTGATAAAAGTTTCTTGTGTCATTCGTTGATTAGGAGCATCCAGCGTTGGAAACCAGCAAGAATTCGCTTCAACCTCACCTTGAGTCCAGGCTTCAATAGGTTGGTTTTTATTTTTTCCATTAGCATTAATATAATACAAACCCTTATTATCTGTAATAGCGGTTCCACCATTTCTTTTGAGTTCATTTGGCTTTGAAGTATATTTTATAACTACAGTATAGTTTTGGTCTTTTGTATACATTTTATCTAATGAAACTATTAAATGCATAGTATCCGAATAATCATATTTTAAAGGCGTTCCATTATCTAAAGTAACCATTTCTATAGCCATTCCTTTAGCATCAAGAATTACTTGATTTTGACTTTTAAAATGAGGATGCATCGTAATGGTTGCTACTCCATACAAATACTGTTTTTGAAAGTCAAATTTTACTTGAAGCTTGGTGTGTACTAAATCTGTATAGATCGTTTTTGAAGCTTGATAAATTGGATAAGCTTTATGTGCTCTAACATTTATGGTGTCAAGGTCAATACTGCCTTCTTTTTTACTTTGTTTAGTACCAATCTTTTGTGTAGTACAAGAATAGGTCAAATAGGTAAAGCAAAAAAATACAAGCATTAGGTTTAAATGTAAAGTCTTTTTCATCATACAAAGGTAGCATTAATATTCATAGATATAAAGTGGTGTTTTTTTCATAAATAAAAAGAACCTATTATATAAAATACCACAAATTAAAATACAATTTTCAATTAGCAAGATTGCATATAATTCTATTTTTGGCAAGTTTTACAAGAGAAAGTAATAACTTTACAAATTACAATTAATATTTATTAGCATTATGTTCAAGGTAAAAGTAAATGATCAACATCATTTTGATATCGATAATAATTTTATTAATGGTTTAGAAGAATCATTTGATTCGATTAAAGTTAAAAACGGCACATTTCATATATTGCATAATAACAAATCTTATACAGCCGTAATCATTGATTCAAACATAGCTGAAAAAGCATTTGTTATTAGAGTAAACAATAATGATTATGTTTTACAAGTACAAGATAAATTTGATATACTGCTTCAACAACTAGGTTTAGGAAATTTAAAAACGAAAAAAGTTAATAATATTAAAGCTCCTATGCCCGGCTTGGTATTGCGTTTAGAAAAGAAAATTGGTGATAGTATAAAAAAAGGGGAAAGTGTTTTAATTTTAGAAGCTATGAAAATGGAAAACATGATTAAAAGCCCTGCAGATGCTATCATTAAAAACATTGTTGTAAAACAAGGAGAAGCGGTAGAAAAGAATCAAATATTAATAGAATTAGAATAATATATTTTTTACTTAGAGAAGATTCTTTTCAAAAACAAAAAAAAATGACACATAACGACTTAAAAATTTTATTTGAAGATAATCATCTTATTGCCATAAATAAACCAGCTGGTATTATTGTACAAGGCGACAAAACAGGGGATACTAGTTTAGAAGATCTTGTTAAAAAATATATTAAGATAAAATACGATAAGCCCGGAGCAGTATATTTAGGAGTATCACATAGAATTGACAGACCTGTTAGTGGTGTTGTTTTAATGTGTAAAAGCAGCAAAGCTTTAGAACGAATTAATGAACTCTTTAGACATCATTTAGTAAAGAAAACCTATTGGGCAGTTGTAAAAAACCTACCCGATCCTGAAAGTGGTAAGCTGATTCATTGGTTAATTAGAGATACCGATAAAAATAAATCGAAGGTATTTAATAAAGAAGCAAATAATTCACAGCGATGTGAGTTAGATTATAGACATATTGCTAGTAGTAGCAACTATCATTTATTAGAAATTGATTTACATACAGGCAGACATCATCAAATCAGAAGTCAATTGGCTAAAATAGGTTCATCTATCAAAGGCGATTTGAAATATGGTGCTCCTAGAAGTAACGAAGATGGGTCCATCCACTTACATGCAAGGAGATTAGAATTAATACACCCGGTTACAAAAGAAAAAATTGTTATTACTGCTAAACCTCCTAAAGATCCAATATGGGATTATTTCTTAGGTAGTCAAACGAGTTAACATTTTCATGAAGTATGCGATAACATTATACATCTGCCTTCTTACCCATATTTGCCAAGCGCAAAATACGAATACCTATAATAAGGATAGTTGGAAACATCCTGTATTTAAGAAATATAAATTTATAGCTGGTTTTGATAATAGAAATTCATTAATCGAACAAAATAGCACCTCCTTTATGGGTATTAGAGCGGGTGTAGAAATCAATAGAAGAGGCCGAGTAGGTGCTGGCTTTTACTTCACCAATAAAGGGGTATATGCCCAAAATCAACTTTGGGAAAAATTTCCGGAACAGTTATTTAATTCTCGAACAAAGTTTTATTATTTCTCTGTATTTGGAGAATATATTGCCTTACGTAAAATTAGATGGGAAATCTCTTTTCCCTCTCATTTAGGATTTGGTTGGGCCAATGAACGATTTTATAATGTATCACAGTCTAAATTTGTAGGAAAAGAAAAAAAGTTTATCAGCTTAATCGAATTAAGCGCTTTAGTTTCTTTTAGAACTTGTAGATGGTTTGGGATAGGTGTAGGGTTTGGATATAGGGCAATATTGAATAGAAACGAACTCTTACGTAATTCATATAATGCCCCCATTTCTATGTTTAGGTTAAAGTTTTATGTAAATGAACTATACTACTCAGTCAAATATAAAATAGATAAAAAGAAACAGAAATAATTTAAGCACGAAAGGTTTTTATACTAAAATCGTCTAACTTTGACATTCATTTATAGGATGAACAGATAATAGACAATGAAAAAATTAATTAGCAAGTTATTAATCTCTACTACAGCAATTATTATCGCTGTTTGGATTTTACCTGGAGTAACCATATATGGATTAGGTCATACGATCAATACTATCACACTATCTGGAATTAAATATGCTTTCTATCTTGCTTTATTATTATCTATTTTGAATGTAACGGTTAAACCCGTTCTAAAATTACTTTCATTACCTTTTACTATCGTCACATTCGGACTATTTCTATTGGTAATCAACGCAATAGTTGTATTAATCGCCGATTGGTTTATGGACTCTGTCAATATTGATGGTTTTCTATGGGCTATGATTTTCAGCGTTTTAATTACTATAGTCAATTGGTTTTTAGCTAAATTCTTTGGTTTAAATGAAAAAGAAAATAAAAAAACCAAATTATTAGATCAGTATGGCAACGAAATACATTAAATAAACATCTATAACACGAACTAAACAAACTAAATATTATTATCAATGAAACACTTTGCTACATTTTTTATCGTATTGTTCTTATTTACAAGTTCTTATTTAAGTAACGCACAAGTAAATAGATGCGGAACAGTAGAATTTACAAAAGAACAAATAAGATTAAATCCACTTTTAGCGAATCAACTTCAGGATGCAAAATCACAAGCACAAGCATGGGAAGATGCAAATACAAATGAAGGAAGTAGAGCTATTATCAGAATTCCAGTTGTTTTTCACGTAATGCATAGTGGAGTAGCAGTAGGAACTTATCCAAATATCGGTGATGCTCAATTAATTTCTCAAATTGATATTTTAAATAAAGATTATAGAAAAACAAATTCTGATACAACTCTTATACCTGGTGT
Source organism: Saprospirales bacterium (assembly GCA_947464015.1). Lineage (GTDB taxonomy): Bacteria > Bacteroidota > Bacteroidia > Chitinophagales > CAMDFR01 > CAMDFR01. The sequence continues at coordinate 18,302 of CANHVE010000027.1, forward strand.
ATGGAAGTCAATTGCTGCAGATTGTGAGATTGAGTTTTGCTTAGCCTCAACAGATCCAACAGGAAATCCAACAACAGGAATAGATCGTATTAATGCAGGTGCTGGATATGTGTGGGATAATGATTCAAGAAAAGCATCAACCACATGGAACAGAAATAACTATCTAAACATTTGGGTAGTGGAGTTCGGTCCTTCTTTTTCTGGTACATTAGGTTATACTATGGCTCCAGGAGGTCCAGCAAGTTCTGATGGCGTTGTTATAGATGCAAACTATATAGGTACTGGAGGAACTACATCTGCGCCATATAATAAAGGTAGAACTGCAACTCATGAAATTGGTCACTGGTTAGGCATTGATCATATTTGGGGAGATGATGGAACGGCTTGTTCGGGCTCAGATGGTGTTAGCGATACACCTAATCAAGCGGGAGAAAATTATGGTTGCCCAAGTTTCCCTCATACAGATGCTTGTACTGGTTCATCGCCAGGGGTAATGTTTATGAATTATATGGATTATACCGATGATGCATGTATGTATATGTTTACAGCAGGTCAAAAAGCAAAAATGATCTCAGTACTTAATACTACTCGTTCAAGTATTAAAACAAGTACAGCATGTGGTTCTGTAGCTACTATTGCAATTTCAGGAACTGTAATTGATGGAAACACAAGTGCTCCAGTGCCAAATGCTAAAGTATTATTTAAAGGAGCAAGCGAAGTAGAAGTGACCACTAATGGAAGTGGAAATTTTACAGCAAATGTTGTTGCAGGAACATACGATGTATATGCAGGGAAATGGAGCTATATGACCAACCAATTTATTACAGGTGCAAGTTATACAGCTGCTACAAGTGGTATTGTAATTCCAATCAATGGGGGTAAATACTATGATGATTTTACTTTAAATTATAATTGGACAACGGCCTCTACAGCCTCTGCAGGAGCTTGGGTGAAAGATATTCCTGTTGAAGCTCTTAATGGTTCTAACGTTTCACAAACAGGGTCAGATGTTAGTAACGACTTTACCGACAAATGCTTTGTTACTGGTAATGGTGTGGTAGGTGGAGCAGCAGGGGCAGCAGATGTTGATGCAGGGACAGTAACTTTAACCTCTCCGTCATTTGATTTGACAACCTTTGGTAATCCTTATATTAAATGTTATGTATGGTTTTATAATGGCGGTGGAACTGGTACTATTAATGATAATGTAAAACTTAAAATTAATAATGGTAGCACCACAGTTGAAGCTAAAAACATTACCTATACAGGCTCTGAAAATAATTGGGTATTTACATTAATTCACCCGCAAGACTTAATTACATTAACAAATAACATGAAATTTAGTGTAGAGGCATCAGATATTGGAACGGGTCATTTAGTAGAAGCAGCTTTAGACAAATTTGAAATTATTGATTCTTTCGCACAAGCAATAAACAATCCATTTGAGAACGAATTATTGGTTTATCCAAATCCAACAAAAGATATTATCAATATCCAAGTAAGCAGCACAAATATTGAAAGTCAATCAGTTGAGATTTATTCTGCCCTAGGAGAAAAAGTGTTTTCAAAAATAATTTCTACAAATCAAAACACCAATACGTTATCCATTAATACAGAAATGTGGCAAAGTGGGGTTTATTTCATAAAATATATTAACTCTTTAAATAACACAAAAACGATTCGTTTTACAAAATATTAATCATTGCGTTTAATAATCCAAAAAAGGAATTGACCATATGGTCAATTCCTTTTTTTTTGGCATTTTTGTTGCCAATAGAAAAACACATAAAAATTTTTAATATATGAAAAATCATTTCAGCAAGCAGATTTTATTAGCAATAGGCTTATTCAGTAGTTTAAGCATTCTGTTTTCAAGTTGTGCTACTTTAGTTCCTTTTTCACAATCACTGCAAAAACAATATAATTTAAAAGATGAAGATTTACACAAAATTCAATTTTATAATTCAGATGATATTTTATTATATAAAGATGTTAGTAGTAGTGGTAGACCAACCATTCAAGGAGGAAAA
>CANHVE010000028.1 GCA_947464015.1 Saprospirales bacterium
ATCTAATCTGAATTTTTTATTCTCTACTTCTTCAAGTAAATCTTTATTGGTAGCTGCTACTACACGCACATCAATTGTAATATCTTTCTCTCCTCCAATACGTGTAATTTTATTTTCCTGTAAAGCACGTAACATTTTGGCTTGTGCTTCTAGGCTCATATCGCCAATTTCATCTAAGAATAAAGTACCGCCACTGGCTTGTTCAAATTTCCCAATACGTTGTTTAAGTGCCGAAGTAAAAGCTCCTTTTTCATGACCAAACAATTCGCTTTCTATTAATTCAGAAGGAATCGCCGCACAATTCACTTCTATCATCGGACCTTTATTTCTATTGCTTCGTTCATGAATCCAACGAGCTACCAATTCTTTCCCCGTACCATTTTCACCAGTTATCAATACACGTGCATCAGTTGGTGCTACGCGTTCAATCGTATCTTTTATTTTTTGTATCGACTCCGATTCGCCAATGATTTCACGCGTGCTAGCAACTTTACGTTTTAATATTTTTGTTTCGGTTACTAAATTCGTTTTATCAGTAGCATTACGTACGGTAATCAACAAACGATTTAAATCAGGTGGCTTTGAAATAAAATCAAAGGCTCCTTTTTTAGTTGCTTCAACAGCTGTTTCAATATTGCCATGTCCCGAAATCATAATGAATGAAGTATCAGGAGCATGCTCTTTCGCTTTCTCTAATACTTCTAAACCATCCATTTTAGGCATTTTAATATCGAGTAATACCACATCATAATTATTCTGTTGAATTTTCTCTAATGCAGCAGCGCCATCTTCCGCTTCGTCCACTTTATAGTTTTCGTATTCCAGAATTTCTTTTAACGTTTTGCGTATTGCTTTTTCGTCATCTACAATTAAAATGTTAGACATGTGATAGTTTTTAAATATAATTATCAAAATCATTAAAAATAGTATAATAAAATAAGCCGGGTTCTGTATACAAGCCGAAGCCTGCACTCTGTCATTTATCTATCCTTGCCTTCACAGACAAGTTCTAACGACCTACCCTTCATGGTCTTTACACCTAAATGTAAAATGAAACGAACAGCTCCAAAACCATGATATATTTGGTCTTTCAACATACGAGGTTTATCCCTCTAGCTTATCACTAAGCTACAGCGTGAGCTCTTACCTCACGTTTTCACCTTTATCACACCGAAATGTGAAAGTTATTCTCTGTGACACTCTCTACCTATAGTTGCCTATAGGTGTAGCCGTTAACTACCGTATTGTTCTTTGTTGCCCGGACTTTCCTCTATGTATTGCTACACAGCGACAAAGTATATTATACTATTTTCAATGAACGATTTATTTTGTTATTAGTACAAAATTAATCATTATTGCATAATAAAATATACAGTTTTTAACAATCAACAATTCATTCACATTATTTTGAAGTATAGATGGAAAATAGCTCAATGGTTCGAACTCCAATGGTGGCAACGATATTTGGCTCATCGCGATAAAAATCAGTATTTAAATTGGAAACGTGATTATTGGATGCAATTTTTGTCTAATATGAAGGAGTTTTATCAGCCTAAATCCTCAGATGTATTGCTAGACTTAGGTTGTGGACCTGCTGGTATATTTATAGCTTTCCTCCAAAATGAAATAGATGCCATTGATCCTTTACTGAATGCTTATGAAGATAAATTAAGTACGTTCAGTAAAAAAGAGTACCAACAAGTACATTTCATTCAAGAAAACATAGAAGAATTTACATCAACAAAAGTATACGATACTATTTTTTGTATTAATGTCATTAATCATGTTGCCGATATTCATAAAGCTATTCAGAATATTTATCAGTTAGCAAGTAATCATTCAAAAATCATCATCAGTATCGATTGCCATAATTATATTCTTCTTCAAAAACTTTTCGCACTCATTCCTGGCGATATTTTACATCCTCATCAATATACTTTGTCGGGATATAAAAAATTGTTCGAACAACATGGACTTAAAATTTCTTTCGAGAAAAAACTAAAGTCAGAAACGATTTTCGATTATTGGGTTATTGGAATGCAAAAGAAATAATATGCTATCGAGCACAAATTGAATAAGTAATAAATAATGTGTTTGGTGAAAAATACAACACCAACCAGGGGTAAAAACGTAAACAAAGCGATAAGTTATCACACAGTAGTATTCGATTATATGACGATTTTCACCACTTTGAGTTTTATCTCACGCTATGGCGCGACAACACCAATTACGGGATAAAATAATCTGCTAATTGATATATCATCACATAATCTTCCAACACAAATTTATCTAATGGAATATCCACTTCTTCTTTAATGATAAAGCCTACTTTTTTGTAAAAAGCTATAGCATTCGTATTATATCTATTGACATTCAATTCAAGAGCATTAAATCCTTCTTGTGAAGCTAATTTGGCAATATGCTCGATAAGCATTCTCCCAATCCCCTTGCCATGTGCCGCTTTCGAAACATAAATTTTAGGTATTTTAATACAATCTTTTTCTTTTTTGATAGAAATAAATCCTACTTCTTGATTTTCAAGAGTAGCAATAAAAAACTGATGACCATCCTGCATTTGTTTAGCTAATGAAGCTTCACTATACATAAGTGGATACATATAATCAATTTGTTCTTGAGAGATGATCGTGGCATAATGATTTACCCAAACCTGATCTGCAATGGATTTAATTTTTGCTATATCACTTGCTTGTGCCTGATATATATGCATATTCATAGTGGTTATATCCCATGTAAATTATTATGCCCAAAGAAATTGCGCATAGCATATACACTTAATAAAATCCAACCAGTTATAAATAATAAGCCACCAATAGGTGTGATAGGACCTATAATGCCAACAGGAATGTCCGTTAATGAAGCAGTACTAATTAGATATAATGAACCTGAAAAGCAGATGATTCCTGAGAAAAACATCCAAAATGCCCACTTTATCATTCGTGAAGGCTTTTGAGAAGCCAATAAATGACAGGCTATTAAAGCAAATACGTGATAAAACTGGTAGGTTATTCCTTTCTCATATACCATACGCATATGTGGATCTAATAAATCGCCAAGTGCATGTGCACCAAATGCTCCTAATGCTACAGCAAGTGCACCCATGACACAAGCTAGAAATAAAAATGTTTTTTGCACAGTATTTAGTTTATATATTCAAAAATACTCATCGAGTATATCAATAAGTTTGTACTACAAAATTAATATATGTAAAATGAATAGTACACTATTTAAAAGAATAAAATGGAAAAACTTAAGTTTAGTACTATTTATCTTAGCTTTTTTAGTCTATTTAAGCTATAAAGCAATTGATTATGTATGGACTAGTGAGGCTGAGATGACCGATGAAATTTGTGTCGATTCGCCCTTTTATATCATCAATTCGGCTATAAAATCGAATCAATTCGCCCAATTGCCTTTCCCTTTTATCAAAAAATATGAACAAGAACGCCAATTATTACAATCTTTCCCCCAATTAAACGAACATACAAAGCTTGTTAGCGCTATTTACTCTACTGGTGAGGAGGAGTATGCCTATATGCATTATGCCTATATTGGTTTTCATTGGAATACAGATCCTACTAGTTTATTGCATGCCAACGAAAAGCAGTTTGTGAAAAGAAGTTTTAAAAATTATACGATTTATGAAAGTATCGATAGTGTTTCTAATTTCTCCTATGTATATGCTAATGGCTTTCTTATTTTAAGTAAAAATGCATTTTTACTGGATAATTATATTATTAAAAAAGAAAAAAATGAGACCTTAAGTAAGGATCATTATTTTAAGAAAATAAATGCTGAATTTACAGATAAACATCAGGCAAAACTTATGATTCATACAAATGATCTGAATACGTTTGTGACGAATATCTCATCTACTTCAGGAGCAGCTATACTCAATCAAATTAGTCAAGGGAATAGCTGGTATATATTTAATATGCCCGCTCAAAGCAATAACGAACAACTTGAGTTATCAGGTATTATGGCAACAGATAATCCTTTGTATAACCATTTAATCCAACAAAATGCGGCCGATTTATTCGCCATCATGCCTCAAAATATTAGCTATTATAATTATTATCATGTGGATGAAAATTGTAATAATACAGATTTGTTTAAGCAATTAACAACTGCCGAATGTATGTTCTTTAATCTCGAAAATAGAGCGACTAATTACCATCAATATGATGGACTAATCATACATACAACAGATATTAATAAAGCTATAGGATTGTTAAATCAATTTAAAGATACGAAGCGAACGGATAGTATTCTGTTTGGAAATACTAAAAGAGAATTGATTCATTTAACAATTCCCTCTCAGATTCTTAAGAATTTCGGACATGCATTTTATCAATTAGATGCTCCTTATTATTTTTTCATTAATAATGATATCATATTTTTAAATAGTAAAGAGGCTTGTGCATTATTTATTGATAGTTATATGCATAAAAAAAATAAAAAGGATTGGTCGCTTGCAGCAGCTCAATTTACCTGTTATCTAGAAGCATCTCAACATATAATCGAAGATGTTTTTAAAAATAAAGAAATGACTTCTTCTATTACTGCCTATAAAGAATTACATATTGAATACAGTAAAATGGATAAACAAATTGCAGTAAAATTAGTCCTCTCAAAAAGTACTGCAAGTAAGAAAAAAACCGCTTTATATAGTATTTGGAATACAGAATTGAGCAGTTCTCTAGTGACTTATCTCCATGCATTGAATAAGCGAAACGCAGCTGGATTTTATCTCTTTGCGCAAGATGAAGCCAATATAATATATGCTTTAGATGAATCAGGAGTGAAGCTATGGGAAAAACCTTTGGATGAAAAAATCATGAGTCCAATTTTTTCTATCGACTATTATAAAAATAATTTAGAACAATTTGTTTTTAATACCGCCTCTAAAATTTATATCATTGATAAACAAGGAAATTTTATGGAAGATTTTCCGCTCAATCTGGGTGCGAAAGCTACTTGTGCTATGAGTTGTTTTTATAAACAAAATGATTATCATCAAGCTTGTTATTTTGTACCATGTGAGAATGGAAATATTTATGCTTATGAAATCAATGGAATGCCTATGCCAGGTTGGAATCCTAAAAAAAGTGGAGCAGTTTTGGCCCCCGTACAATTAGCTTTTCAAAATAAAAAGGAATGGATATTTTATACTACAACCGATCATACTGTAGCCTTCTTTGATTATGCAGGACACTCAAAAATGATTATCAACCAGGATGATGCAACACAAAAACGTTTCTCTATTATTCAAGTAGATAGTTCTTGTTATTTATTTAATGCTTCTACAAATATTGCTAAGTATATGATCTCCAATAATACGAAAGAAGTCAAAACTTTTGGACCTGGAGCAGGTAATTATGGTTATATAGCCTATTTGCCAACAGGTAGCGAATTGCCTAATCATGCTTACGTAAAAGAAAATATATTAAGCGTATTAAATTCGAAAGGAGAGAAGTTATTCACGTATACTTCTCCTGAAACAATGGACTTGACGCTAAAATATATTGCTCTTCAAGGGGATGATTATATTTTATTACGCAATCAAGAAGCGAGTAATTTCTATTTGGTTAATTCTAAAGGTAAATTAGCTAATGATATGGTGATTCAATCAACTGCAATTATTGAGTGTATTAATAATGAAAAGAAATCCTACATTTTTAGTAGTAATGGTGGCCAAGTAAACTGTGCTACTTTAACTAAATAGCTTTACCATTGAATGGCCGTTCGATGATGTTTTTGTAAATAATCATTGGTTTTTGAAAAGTGCTTATTGCCAAACCATAACCTCCTATTAGCGCTTAAAGGGGAAGGATGTCCGCTGGTTAAAATCAAATGTTTAGAAGGGTCAATCAACTTACTTTTTTGTTTGGCATAATTGCCCCATAATAGAAATACCACATGATTATTTTGCAAGCTCACTTGTTTGATAACAGCATCTGTAAAAGTCTCCCAGCCTTTATGTTGGTGCGAACCAGCTTTATGAGCTTCCACAGTTAGAACGGCATTTAATAATAAAACGCCCTGATTGGCCCATCGATCAAGATTACCAGAGCTAGGCTGAGTAATGCCTAAGTCGCTTTCAATTTCTTTGAAAATATTTTGTAAGGATGGAGGCAAAGCTATCCCATCATTGACGGAAAAACACAATCCATGCGCTTGGTGATGGTCGTGGTAGGGATCTTGTCCCAAAATAACCACTTTTACTTGAGCTAGGGGACAACGTTCAAAAGCATGAAAAATCTGCTTACCAGGGGGGAAAATCAGTTTTTGCTGCATTTTCTCCTCTTTTAAGAATTGGATTAATTTTTTGAAATAATCTTGTTCAAACTCTTTATTTAAAGCGTTTTTCCAGGATTCTTCCAATAGAATTTGCGCAGCCATTTCAATAATTTTGCAACAAAATTAAATTATCTATTTACTATATCTTATTTTTTTATACCTTTGCAGTCCCTTAATAGGGAAAAGTTCACCATTCTTTCACTAAAAGGTTTAAGAATAGCGAAAAAAATAATTTAAAATGTTTTCTTAGCTCTCACGCCATGGCGTGAGGATAGAGCAAAATATAAGTTCTCTTAGCTCAGCTGGATAGAGCAACTGCCTTCTAAGCAGTAGGTCAAAGGTTCGAATCCTTTAGGGAACGCAGGTGCCAAACCCACGCCCTCATTGTCTGATACAATGGGGGCATTTTTTTGTCTTTTATTGCAGTTTTATAAAATGGCTCTCAAATCTCATTTCGTCTTAGTCTACCGACTACGATGCAGCGATAGTAAGTGGCTGACTTACTCATATTAGCTTTAACAAGTCCCGGTGGTGTCTCCCGCAAAAGTCCCCGCGATTTTATTTCTATATCTTTACGTAAGGTTGGATTGGATATTTTTTATATTCGATCAATTCTATTAGCCAGTTCAATATCTTTTTCTGTAATTTGATTTTCAGTATGAGTTGACAGTGTTATACTAACTTTATTGTATACATTCGTCCATTTGGGATGATGATCTAGTATTTCTGCATGAAAAGCTACTTGGAGCATAAATGCAAAAGCAGCTTTAAAATCAATAAATTCAAAATCTCTTTGAAGGGTATTATTTTTATATGTCCAAAGTGGAAGTATTTCTGCTAGTTGCTTTTCTGTATAAGATTTCATTTTCTATTTATAGTATGTTTCATTAAAATAATTATTTTGAGATGAAGTACTTTATTCATCATAGTCTACCGACTAGAATGCAGTAATAGTGAGTCTCTGACTTATATGAATTAGCTTCCAAATCAAAAATAACTTTTTACGAATCACGAGTACTGACTGATATTTTTTACATGCAAAAAATACTTATTACTAATTTTTATTTGCTAATTCCTTTTGTAAATCTATTACTTGAGAATTCACCTCATTCATTTCTACATATCGCTCATCTATATTTTTAGGAAAAGTGATATGAAAACAAGTACCTCTATTTCGTTCACTTTCTACCCATATTTCACCCCCCATGAAACTCCACAATATTTTTACATACCGCCAATCCCATCCCAATGCCATCATTTGCATTTCCTGATTGGGTATAAGCCAAAAAAATCTTCTCTAACATATTCGGAGCTATCCCAATTCCATTGTCTTGTATGGTTATATGCTTTTTGTTCTCCGCTTCTATCGATGCAATTTCAATGATAGGAGCTACTCCTTCTCTAGAATAAAGAATCGCATTGGCAATGATATTTAAAAATACTTGAAACAATAAATTCTCTTGTCCTAATACAATCGATAAATTACCATATTTTAATTGCGCTTTTTTCGATTTTATTAAAATGCTTAAATCATTCTTTACTCTTAGTACCAACTGATTTAAATCCACTACGGTATGCTTCTCTTTACTGCTCGATATTTTTGCAAAAGTTAAAATGTCGCCAATCAAATCATTCATCCGTTTCGTGCTTTCAATAATAATATTAAAATACTCTTCAAAACTATCATCCGAAGGATATTTCCGAGCAAATTTTATTTTGATAATACCTATAAAACTCGACATCGATCTTAATGGCTCTTTTAAATCATGTGATGCAATATGTGCATATTTCTGTAAGCGCTCATTCGATTCTCTCAACTCTCTAGTTTGTCGTTCTACAATATCATTCAAATTCATCGTATAATCTTTCAATTTCTCCGACTGTATTTGATTCTCATTATACAACTGATTATTGATGCTCGACATGTTTAAACAAATCAATCCAGTGATTGTCGAAGCAATGATTGAAATAATCGAATAAGAAATCATTTCATTACTTATGCTTTCGATGCCTCCATTATGTTGAACTATAGTTATGAAATGTAAAATCAATAATACATTAAATATCCCAATATAAAATTTAAAATTAGTGGTAGCACTAAACAACGTTAACATAATAATATAGACACCCATAATACCAAATAAACTCACATACATACGCAAGAAATGTACATTTCCTTCGGCTAATAAATCAACACATATTCCATAGACAAATATTAAAAATGACATAGTACCTAATAGCACTCTGGAGGAACTTTTTATTTGTGATTTTCGAATGAAGAATAAAGAAATACCTATTCCAATCATCCCTCCAATATCTCCTACATAATGTATAAGCGACATGTCGAAAAAATAATGAATCAATGTAATAGCGCTAAACATCACGATAATGAAAGATTTACTAATGTCATATAATCGATGCGCTTCTTTTCAATCGTATTCAAATTAGTATAAGATGAATTTAAATAGCTTAATAAAATATCTAATTTCATAAATGCAGATTCATTAGTTACATAAAGTTATTAGTTAATATTAAAAAAAAAGTCTAAGTTTTAAACTTAGACTTTTTTTATTTTTTTATTTCAATACATTGACACTACCACTGAGTGTTTCTTTAGTACCATCGTAATATTTCACTTCAAATTGATATACATATGTATCAAGTGGAACATGTTGCCCTCCATTCGTACCATCCCAACCTTGTCCAGCTCCATTGATTTGACTAGGATTTAGATAGACTACTTCACCCCATCTATTCCAAATACTTACACTCACACTTTCAGCGCCTAATATTTGGAAATCAAAAGTTTCATTTTTACCATCACCATTCGGACTGAATGCTGTTGGAATAAATACTGCTCTTTCTTGTAATACGACAACATTAATAGAATCAACTAATACACAACTATTAGAATCGGTACTGATGATTTCATACGTAGTATTTACAATTGGAGATGCTGTTGGTGTTTGACAATTACTAGGATTGCTGCATGCTGCGAAATTCAATGGATCGCCTGCTGGATAAGCATTCCATGCTACTGAGATAATAGGTAGTGGTGATACAATATTAGCATTTAATTGTGTAGTCATACCTCTTTGAATCACTGCTGGTGTTGCAGTAGGATTCATCGAATAATTACTTGGTTGAGCTATTGAGAACGTAGTGTTACCTACACATGCATTATTATCTTGCACTACTATTATATAATTCCCAGCTGTCAATCCGGTGAATACGCTATCATTTTGTAATATACCATTTAATATGTATTTATAAGGACCAACTCCTCCAGTTGCACTCACCGTTACTCTTCCATCACCTCCACCAAAACATTTTACACTTAATGGAACAGTTGTCACATTAATAGGCAATGGTGCTATAATGGTAATACTATCTGATACAGTACAGAAATTTAAATCAGTGATAGTCACTACATATAATCCTGCTCCTAAATTCGTAGCCATAATGCCTGTTTGTAATGGTGAGGTACTCCATGTATAGTTATAAGGAGGTGTTGAACCTAAAGCAGTCACTACTGCAAATCCAGTTGAATTATCAGAACAAGTAGGACTATTGCCATTAATATTCGTAATAAAAGCTGTTGGTTCGTGTATTTCAAATGATTGAGTTAATACGCAACCTGAATCATCTGTGATCACTACAGTATGAATTCCTGCAGGTAAATTCGGGTGATTGTTGGTATAAGGTAATCCAGTACTCCAAATATAATCTAATGTACCTGCACCTCCCAATACAGAGAAGAATACAGTACCAGAATCTAAACCATTACATCTATTATCTTGTAAACCTATATTTGTTAATTCCATTTGTAATGGTTGTGTAATAGTGGTTGTATTGCTATGAATACATCCATTATCATCTGTAATAACAACCGTATACGTACCAGCAGTTACACCACTAATCGTATTAGTTGTTGCAAATGTATTCCATAAAATATTATAAGGAGTAGTTCCTCCTGTGATATTAACAGTTGAACTTGCAGTATTATCACCATAACATCTAGCATTAGTATTCGTAAATGTAGTAGCTAATGCTGCAGGTTCATTAATGAAATAAGTTTGTGTTTTAGTACAAGCATGATTATCGGTCACTACTAAATTATAGCTACCACCACTCAATCCACTGATATCTTCTGCACTTGATGTGATACCACCTGTCCATGAATATAGATAAGGCGTTGCACCACCACTTACGGTAATATCGATTCTTCCATTTGCACCACCATTACATCGAACATCAAATAATAAAGAAGAAATGTTTAATGAATCTGGTTGATTTACAGTGATACTTCCTATTGTAGTACAACCTCTGCTATCAGTAACTGTTACTGTATAATTACCAATTGTTAAACCAGTTATAGTAGAAGCATTTGGTGCTGGAGGTGACCAAGTATAAGTAAATGGACTTACCCCACCGATAGAGTTGGTATCTACACTCACTGTTCCATCATTACCACCATAACATAAAACATCTGTTTTACTTAATGCTACATTTAATGCAGGTGCTTCATATACATTTAATGCTCTAGCTAACGTACAACCTTTTCTATCACTTACTGTAACTGTATAAATTCCACCAGCTAAAGAAGTAATAGATGAAGTTGTTGCACCATTATTCCATAAATAAGAATAAGAGCCATTCCCTCCACTTACTGTAATAGAAGCGCTTCCATCAGCACTACCAGCGCATGATACAGAATCAACTAAAGTAGTTGCACTCAATGGTGTAGGTTCATATACAGTAGCACTTGCTAAAGTATTCAAACAACCATGATTATCTGTAACTGTTACACTATAGGTGTTTGGCGATAAGGATACAATGTCCTCAGTTGTTGCTCCATTACTCCATGCGAAAGAATAAGGTCCTGTGCCACCACTAACAGATAATTCAATAGCACCATCTGCATTCCCATTACAACGTACACTGTCAATTCTACCTACATAAACTGCTAATACAGCAGGATCGATTAATTGAACTGGAACACCTATACTTGGTGCAGTACAAAAAGCAGTCCTTACTTTTATTAAATAAATACCGTCTCCTAATCCATTAAAAGTATTGGATACTTGCCAAGTCGAACCAGCATTAATAGAATATTCTAGAGGTAAACCTAATGTAGAACTAGCATTAACTACAATTTGTCCGTTTAATGAATCGGCACATAAAGGATTTTGTGTGCTGATGGAATTGATATTGATGTTGTCTTGGAAAATAGTTATTTGTCTATGACTCCATGATTCGAAACCAGCACCAGAACCACCATTTTTTGTATATACTCTATACGTTGTAGGAGAATTTACAAATACAGAAATAAATGAATCTAAAGTTTCTTGAAAGAATACTTCGGTTGTTCCCGACATTACATACCATCTATATGAACCTCCAAAAACTGCACCTCCTGTACGTAAGGTTACATAACCTGGATCGCAAATGACTGGACGATCTGCCCATAAGGTATCAGGACAAGGAGGTGTCCAAAAAGATTGAAAAGTGGCTCCATTATCATTATCTCCACAAGAACCAGATATCCCAAATGAACCAGTATATCTCAATAAAGAAGGAGAGAAGGCATTAGGTGGAAATGCTCTAAAATTATAGGATGAAGTTGCTCCATCTGTCCCAGAACAAAATTGATCATCACCACCAGCGAAACAAGGACAAGTTACGCATCCACCCGAACATGAAGGATCATAGTTAGTTCTTGAACCACTTGGGCTACATGAACCAAAGAATCCACAAAATCCTACACATGAACCTGGGCAATCATCTTCCCAACTAGTAAAGCCCATCTGTACACCATTCGGTGCTGAAAATGGACCGGTAGTACGAGTTGCTCCATAAGTATAGGTATGTGAAAAATCAGGAACATCTAAAATAAAAGGACCGGTAGATCCAATGGTATTATCATAAGGCATAGTGCCTGTAGAAAACCATGAAGAACCATCTATATCTGGATAATCTCGTTGTTGAATAATCAAGTTAAACTCATCAGGATCTGGCCAAATATCATCGCCAGTTTCATTATATGCTTCTCTAAAATTAATGATTACTTGCATATTCCCATCTATATACCCTTGTGCAAAGAGTTTGGTAAAAAAACAAGTAAATATAAAACAGGTGGTTAGTATATATTTAAATTTCATATGTCGAGTTTTATTTCAGGTTAGTATTTAATTTCCTTATCAATCGTGGTGTTTTTCAAATATTCTAAATGGCTATTATATTCTTCTAATCCAGCTGGATCATATTGTTTATAATAAGTCACTCGATCTTTTTCCCAATACCATTTTTTAGTATAAGCCTCTACACGAGCCTGATCTAATAAATCATTTCCTGAGCTATAACTCAATTTTGTAGGGATACTTTCAGGTGTAGTTAAGGATAAGAAATTCAGTTTGCTATCTGCTATTTTAAAATTTGAATTGCTATTACTATTTGGATTTAGACGAACTAATTCTGGTTGAGCAAATAAATCATTCGCTTCTTTTGGAAATAAAATCATCCAATCTGCAATTGCTGATTCATAGATTTTTTGTGCATTCGCAATATCTTCTGTCACCACTGGGATAGGGAAATGAGGGGCAATACTTACTAATTTACTTCGTTCAATTTTAGAAGCTTCTACCCAATTCCAATAGGAGTTTTCAAATTTTATCGGCGCTTCTTGTCCTAATTGAGTAATACCCAAATCTACTAAAGATGGATTCACTTTTTTAATTTTAGGTAGACTTAAAAAAGCAGTTACTTCTTTACTGTATTTATTTTGCCAAGCTAATCGTGCAGTGCTAAAGTTTTCATCTTTAGTATAAAAATCATAGTAAGGAAAATGTGGACATTGATTTTTGACTTCTTCAAATTTGATATCTACAAACCGAACTAAAGCAAGCCATTTATCTGGACCATTGCTCTCACTAGCAAATAGATATGGACTAAAAAACAATAATAGGCCAAGTAGTAGTAAGTTTCTTTTCATCTAATTCTTTTTTTTATTTTAGCTTATAATAAAATAATAAATAAAGAGAGCTATTTCATATTTATATAGTTAGCTCACTTTATTGCAATACTCAAAAATAAGTAAAATAATCTAAGAATTATAATGGAAAATAAATAGGCAGAAGCTTATTCACTTCTGCCTATAATAATGATTAATTTTATTCTTTAAAAGCCTATAAATAGAGGGTTAAAGATTATTATTGTTTGTTTATTTTTTAGCTTTACCAGTCCAATATTTAAAAAATAAAGCAATTAAGCTTAAAAAACCTCCACCTGTTACCGCAATATCATCTATTGGAATCAGCGGCATTAAATCTACCGGATCAATATCATAAATAAATACAGCGATAAAAATAATAATAGCTAAAAGTATATACTTGTTTCTTCTGCTATTATTGGCTTGCTGTTGGTTGTTTTCTTTACCCTTATCAATAATGGTGATGTTTGAATTTTTGTCCATTTCTTTTTTAGTTTTTAATATAATTAAAACTTAAATCGAATTTGTGCTTTTATTTCCGATCTAGTTCCCTTCGGCAATTCATCCAAACCCGTGCCAATAGTTTTTTGATTGTTGATATAGGTTTGTGAAAAACGCAACCAAAGATCAATTCCTTTGTAAATACTCCATCTAGCATTTAAATAATAACGCATTCCTCTATCTTGATAGGCTGGAATAGAAAATGAATATAATACATCATCTTCATAGGCATAAATACGTGTATTAAAACTAGAGGTTTGAAAAATAGCAAATCGCGCACTAAATTCTACCGGAAAACTCAAGGCTTTAAAACTAATATCTTGGTATAATAAATATCCATGTTCCATTTCTTGTTGTGCCATTTTATAAAAACTAAATTCAGCTCTTGTACTTAAAGTAAGTGCATCCGTCACTTTGGCATCTATATGAAAACGTAAGTTGTCTTGTTTTCGAGGAACTAATTCATTGTAGTAACTCGTATTGCCAGATAGATTCACTTCTTTATATACATGTCGGTAGCGAGTATATAGAAGTACCTTTTTAGAAGGAATAAAACTAACTTGTACAAATGTCTCATAACCCGATGTAGGTCTATCTACTAAAAATTTCAACCATGGAAATTTAAACCAATCAAAATAAGCATCAAATTTTAAATAAGATTTTGGTTTGATAGATATAGCGACATAAGTACCATGTTCGTTTTGAGGAGTGGTGCTTTCAGCAAATGGTCTTGCAAATAAAGTCTGAAAATTACGTGCATAATATCGATGTACTGCACTCATCTCCACATTGGGTCCTAAACCCACCAATACTCCATTCATAAAACCATAACCACCATTTTGACTGATAGCTTCCTCGCCAAAAAAGTGAAAATTTTTCACAATCACATGATAATCTAATGATGCATTTAATAAGGACTTACCTCTAAAATCATATTGATTATAGGGTTTAATACTCGAAATTAATGGAGCACTTAATCGTGTATAGACTACATTCAAACCAATATGGTATCTTCTTTTATTGTAGGATATTGCTCCACCACTCACCAATTGTTTAATGGCATTTTTATCGGCTACTTCACTAGCCGTGCGATGAAACCCACTGAGTTGAATAGCACTAATTTCAAAAATTTGACTTTGTATAGAATCATATTGTGTAACATTTGCATCTAAACGTTTGTAAGAAACAAAACCTGTAATAGATATATTTTTTTTAATGCCTATCGTAAAAGCAGCTCCTCGTAAAAAATTAAATTCACTTACAGAAGTATAGGGTCGAACCATTCTACTTTGTTTACGTACATTCATCACCATCGGACTTTTCCCAAACCCAAAACCAGTCCACATAATTAAGCCTTGTCCCATATTAAGGGTATAATCACCCAATGCAATATCCTTAAACACACTTACATTTCGAACATATAAATGGCCGCTATAAAAATCAAATCCCTTTTTTTGAGTGCCTTTAAAAAATTGTTCTCCAGCATCTTTTTCTGCTGTAAAACCATACGATAATTTGCTGCCATAATTATAACGAAAACGGGTATATAATTTAAATGGACTTCCTAAATACCCATTTTCACTTCCACCTTGTTCGGGCTTTATATAGCCTTTGGCTTTCTCAATCACTTGCTGATACTTCACAAATAATTGATAGTCTCCTTTAAAAATTAAATCTTTCGTTTTTACATGTACATCATCCAAATTAGTATTTACTGTTACAAAAGGTAAAATCTTTTTGATTGTAAGTAAATCTATAGTGGGTATATTTTGTAATTCATAAATAGAAATTAATTTGCCATATTTATCAATATAAGCAAAAATATTGTCGATTTGTACTTGACTTAATAAACCGAGTTCAGCTAATTGAATGGCATCGGCTTTATTAATATTAATAGGGTTTTTAGCGTATTGTTTTAAATCTTCTAATAAGGTATTATAATCAAAATCGGCATTATCACTTAAAGCCGAAGTGTTTTCAATAGTTTGTTTAATTTCATCTTCATTAGCATCTGTATTTTGAGCATACAAAGAGGATCCTCCTGTAAGAAGAATCAATAATAAAAGCAGTAGTGCATTATTATTCGGTTGCTTTCTCAATTTTTTTCAAATTATATACGAGCGATATACCGGGTGAAAATCCTAACTGTGGATGATAGCTAGCCCCAAAATCAATTTGTAATCCTTTGGTTTGAATGCCCAATCCAAAACTCGATTGAATGTTTTGGGTTTGAATACCCGCACGAATAAATAATATCGAAATAGGATTGTATTCTACTCCAAATTTAAAATTAGGCTTATGTTCTAAATCTTTTTCAAATTCGGCGCTAATACTTACTTTATTATAGGCAATATATCGTGCACCCACTTGCATAATAGTTGCAAATCGTTCATTGTATTTTTGAGAGTCTACTTTAAATCGAGAAGGATTAGAAACATGAGCGCCGATAATTAAATTGTTTATGACTCTATATTGTACCCCAAAATCAAATGAAAAAGCATTTTTACTACCCAAGGTTGCAATAGTTGCTCGCATATAATCAAATCTTACACCTATAGAAACTTTTTTGCCAAATGCCTTTCCATATGCAATACCCGTTCTAATTTCATTATAGTTTTTATCACCAAAAAAATTACATGCATAGGCAAACGTTCCTGCTTTCTTTATCGGCACAGCTACTGCTATTTGAGCATTGTATATACCCGTATTGATATAGCGAATTTCTGTAGATGCACCAATGGAAATGGATGATATAAATCCAAGACCAGCTTGATTGTAATTAGTTGAAAATACATCACTATAGGTTACCGAAGCAGAACCAATAGCTAAATGCCTTGCACCTACCGATTGATACTCGCCAGAAGCAAATATCGACAAGCAAAAAAAATGGACACAACTAAAAAGGACAAGGAATGTTTTTTTCAAATGATTTCGTTTTGGTATGTAATACAAAATAAGCAGAATTAATTGGAAATAAAAAATGGAATATTTTTTAATTGAACATTTCTAAATACCAGTAAATTTGTAAATGATTTTACATACGAAAATTTACGGGGAAGGTACTCCCTTAATAATCCTACATGGACTGCTTGGTTCATTAGATAATTGGCAATCTATTGCAAAATATTGGGGACAACGATTTCAAGTAATAACCATGGACGCTCGTAATCATGGACGTTCAGCTCATATAGATACATTTTCATATACCGTTATGATGCAAGATGTAATTGATACGATGAAACATTTACAAATTGATAAAGCTGTTTTTGTCGGACATAGTATGGGCGGTAAAACAGCTATGTACATGGCATTGCATCATCCAGAGCGACTTATAAAATTAGCAGTAATAGATATTGCACCAATTAATTATGAAGCTCACCACGAGGATGTATTTAAAGCCTTACATGCAGTTCCTATTGATCAAATTCAAGAACGAAAAGAAGCAGAAACTATAATTGCACAGTTTGTAGCAGAAAATGATGTTGTGCAATTTTTAATGAAAGGATTATATAGAAAAGAAGATAATTCATTTGCTTGGCGTTATAATGTTAAAGATTTATATGCTTCTTATGATAACATCTTAAGTTTTGAAAGCAGCTCCCTATCCTATACTGGGGATGTTATTTTTATTAAAGGATCTAATTCAAAGTATATACAAACGAAAAATGAAGAGGCTATTCATTCTTATTTTCCTAAGGCACAAATAGAAAGTATTGAAGGGGCAGGACACTGGGTACATGCCGAAAAGCCTAAAGAGTTTTTACAACTTATGGACTTATTTTTGGCTTCTTAGATTCTCGTGCTGCTTGTTTTTGGTTTTTTCGAGCTTTACGTTCTTGCTTGCGAATTTTCCATTGCGCTACTAAATCGGCTAAATTATCAAACTCTTCTCTATAACTAATACCAAATCCAGTACTATTATAATTTCCCGATTGTACTAATGCTTCTTGTTGTGCACCAAAAGTAGCACGATTATAGGCCTTCAATCGTAAACGGCCATCATTGGTTACTTGATACTCTAAAGTAAAATCACCATTATAATTATTGTTTTTATTATTGTTCTTTTGTCCAATATCTATGTTCCCTCCTACATTCAAAGAAAGTTTATTATTTAAAAATCCTTTACGTACACCAAATGCAAAATCATTTCCATTCAATTGTGCATTTGCATCATTATTATTGTAATTTTTGTATTGGATGCTTACATCAATTCCATTCACAAAATTGCCAAGTAATCGATTAAAGATGCTCGATATTTGAGTAGATAAAAATTCAGTAATAGTACTTTTAGCTCCTTCTGATACAATTGAGGTTGTAGAACCAGTAGCGCCATCCACAAAAAAGCCATTGATTACAATAAGCGCAGCAGCTTGCTTATTCATCTCTTGCGGATTCGTGCGCAATGTATTTAATTTCGTTTCTACATCTTGTAAAATCGTATTATCAATATTCTGCATCTTAATATCAAAATTGATATCAGGTTTACTCAACGGACCATTTAATAACAAAATCAAACTGGTTGGAATTCTTCTACTCGCAATGTTTTTTTTCGCCTCATTACCACTAATTAAATTTTGTATCAATTCATAAGGGGATGTTCGTATCGTATACACAGCGTCTACATCTAATTTCGCATCGTATACACTTCCATCAAATGTTATTTTACTTCCTTTATCTATGGTGAATGACTTATTAATGATGTTTTGCAAGGTGAATAAATAATTCCCCTCACCAATAGTATAATCACCTCGTACAATTAATTGTTCATTGTCGTTGAATCCAATTTTTATATTGCCATTTCCTCGTACTTTCAATCGGTCACCACTGGCTGGATCTAGTATCAAAGTAAGTTCACCTGCTTCAGTAACATCTACATCAATATTTACATTGAGCAATGCTTTTGGTTTTGGTCGTTTAATGGCACCAACTGTCGTATCACTAAAATTGACAAATCGATAGAAATTGTATTCACCTGTTTCAGCAGTTGTTCTAATTGGGATTGTCAATTTCGAATCGCGAGTGGTAGCTCCATACACTTTTATGGCAATGTTTTTTAAAGGTCCTTTAAATAGTGCTGTCGCTTTTGATAAATAAATATCGCCCCAATAAATTGGATTCTGTTTTTCAGTGGTACTCAACATTTGAAAATAATCAGAGGTCACATTTACATCAAAGAAAAAGTCTTTAAAATAATTATGTTTAATACTTCCTCCTCCTATGGCTATACTGTCATTTTTATCGCGAATGACCACATTATCGAAAATGATTTCATTCTCTTTAAAACGAACCATTTCATTTTTTAATTTGTAACGTGTATTAATATAAGCAACTGTTACCTCACAATCTAGTAAGTTGGCATAACCAGTAATAATTGGTTTTTTATTGGTGCCACTTACCTTTACTTTCCCCCAAATATTTCCTTTTGCTTCTGTTACATATTGTTGTAAATAATTATTCAAAATAGGGACATCAAATTTTGCAATTTTAACATCTAAGTCGATATTACTAGCGTTTGGTTTAGGTTCATAGTAACCATCTACACGTATATCATTTTTTCTACCCACAAGTTTTGCTTCAATTGGAATTTTACTAGTGAAGCTACCTGCATTGATATATATGCTTAAGTTTCCTACCGTATCATTATTTACCCCTAAATTGGCTACATATATATTCGATAAATATTTAGGAGTTCTAAATAAATCATTAATTTCTAATCCACCATTTGCTTTTCCGAAATAATTATTTTTTGAATGATCCACTAGTTTGGAAATATCTTTTACACTGATATTACTTAAATCAAGTTCTAAATTAGTAGTCGAGTCATTCGGATGATTCGTAGTGATATAAATGTCTTTATCGTCTTGATGTAAAATTAAATTTTGAGTATTTAAATATTTTTTGGAATAAATAATTTTATTGTTGGCTAAGAAACTCCATTTTTTATTATTCACATAGACATCTGATTCCATCAATTCTACCTCCACTCTTTTTAAAGTATAGCCTAGTAACCCTTTTAGTTCAGCTCGGTTTGCCGATGAATCCATACTGGCGTATAAATTAAAATTAAATTTATTATCACTACCATAATTAGCATCAAAAGTGCTGTTCTTTAAAATTAAACTGTCTTTATTATTTAATTTACCTAGCGTTGCTTGAATGTTTACTTTGTCGCCATCTATATTGCTGAGTAAATGAATTTGACGAAGATTGATAGTACCATAAGTCAATTCAGGTATAGTTGCCTCTAGATCTAATC
>CANHVE010000029.1 GCA_947464015.1 Saprospirales bacterium
TTAATTACTTTTTAGCTACTGTAGTAGTTGTTGGTGCTCTTTTCACTTCTAGTTGTGCATTAGAACTAAACAAATTAGACAAAATTTTAACTGATGGTGCATGGACTATCGATTCTTGGTCTCAATTAGATAAAACAGTTACAAATACTGATAATAATGGTCCTGGTGCAGTAGATAACAAAACAACTTCATCTACAGAAACAACAATTACTGGTTCTACTCAAAAAGAAGTTGAATATAATGAAAATGCTGATAGCCCAGGTTCTACAACTTTTACTGAGTATACTTACAATTCAGAAGTTTCTTTAGCTGCAACTTTCAACGAAGATGGTACTTATACTATCAGTTCTTCTATAAGATATACAACTGCAACTGGTAGAGATGAAATTGGTTCTTTAGGTTCTTATAACTTTACAGATCCAGCAAGTACTAGTACTTCTACAGGATATTGGAATTGGTTAAACACTGCTGATGCTAAAGCTCAAATCAATGTAACTGATTTAGGTACTTTTGATGTAACTTTAGAAAAAGGTAAAGGTACTTTTGTTAAAAATACTACTTCTACAAGTGTTGACAATACAACTGTAGGTGGATTTTTACAAACTACTACAACTGATGAAACTCACAACTTGACTTTCACAACTAAAAAATAATCTATTTATTTAGATAAAAAAAGCTACCCTCGGGTAGCTTTTTTTTTGTCTATTTTTTATTGTTTATAAATGATTGGTATAAATACAGCTGGCTACATAGATACCAGCCGTTTCTGTTCTTAATCTTTTGGGACCTAAATCAATGAGTTTTATATTTGCTACAGATTGTGCGAGTTGAATTTCAGCATGGGTAAAATCGCCCTCTGGTCCTATTAAAAATGTATAGTTATTATTGATGTTTTTGACGGTATTAATTAATTCTCTATCCCCCTCACAGGTACATACATACAATGACTCTTTATGTTCTATAAATTTTTTAAATGAAGTAGCTTCATTCAGTTGGGGTAAAAACAACGCCTGACTTTGTTTCATAGCGCTTAAAGCAATTTTATATAACCTTTCTATTTTTACTTCTTTCCTTTCACTACGTTCGCAAATGATAGGAGTAATTTCATCAATCCCTAATTCACAAGCTTTTTCAATAAAATTTTCTAAACGATCCATGTTTTTTGTTGGAGCTATTGCAATATGCAAATAGTATGGATGTGCTGCATTTTTTTGTTCCAATAATCGAATCAAATGTACTTGTGTTGCTTTGGCATGTGCTATTTGTATAGTAGCTTCAAATAACAAACCTTTGCCATTACATACATAAATAGTATCCCCTACTTTTTTTCGTAATACATGTATGGCATGACTACTTTCATTTTCATCGAGTACAGCAAGTGTATCTTCAACATTAAATAAAGCATAAAAAAACTGCATATGGTATCAATTTATGATTTGATTGATGAGGTTGAAATGTTAGATTTCAAACTTACAAAATAAACGCCTGTAAAAATAAAAAGTGCTGCAATAACATGATAAAAATATAGATTTTTATGTGCAAAAATGTACGTAAAGAATGCTGCAAAAATAGGTTGTAAATAAATATAGGTACCAGCTAAAGAAGAATCGCTTTTACTTATAGCATAAATATTTAATAAGTATACCGTAAACGTAACAAAGAATACTACAAAAGCTATACTTAACCATACTTTTAATGAAAACGTACTAAATGATGTTTCAGCTAATTTAGGGAATGCATAAAAGATAACAGGAATTAAGCCAAATAAAAAGACATACATTATTACTTTTAAGGGTTCATATTTATGCATTAGTTTTTTTACAATCACTAAATAAATACTATATGAAATAGCATTTACAAAAATAAACATATCCCCTATGATGCCTGATTGATTTAAAGAATACTGAAATCCTTTATTAAATAGAATAATCAAAGCACCTATACATCCTAGAAACACACCAAATATCTTTTGTAAAGTAAAATGTTCTTCTTTCGCAATAATGGCAATTATTAAAATTAATATTGGAGTAAGAATCATGAGTAAAGAAGCATTCATTTCTGTAGTGCGTGATAGCCCTTCGAAAAAACATATTTGATTAATTGACACACCAAACAAACCGCACAATGCCAATCGAAGTATATCTGAACGATCAATTTTAAATCGAGTTTTAATCAAGGAGAAAACTAACAAAGCAAATAATAATAAACTAACAGATACTCGTATGAGTATAAATACACCTGGAGTAATATAACCACTTAGTGGAATTTTAGCAATAGAATAACTAGCACCATAAAGCGCATTCACAATCAGTAATGCTATATGCGGTCTCCATTTCGATGCAATCATTTATTCTTGTTCAGATTCGTGACCCATACAACCATTATGTTCTTCTACTTTACGTGTAGCTTTTTGTGTAGGAGCACCACCTTTTTTGGCTTGTATCATTTTTTGAATCAATCTTTCTCGTTCACTTGCAATCCATTCTCTTTTTCGGGTATCTTCTTGTTTATCATAATAACAAATACCATCTACATAGGTCTTCTCTACTTGAGCATAGATACTTAATGGATTTGCTGACCATACAACAATATCGGCATCTTTACCTACTTTGATACTACCCATTTTATTATCTAAATGCAATGCCTTTGCTGGATTTAAGGTAACCATTTTCCAAGCTTCTTCTTCACTCATCCCTCCGTATTTAATTGATTTAGCCGCTTCTTGATTTAATCGTCTACCCATTTCAGCATCATCACTATTGATACACGTATTTACCCCCATTTTATTTAAGATATAAGCATTGTATGGAATTGCATCTATTACTTCATACTTGTAAGCCCACCAATCTGCAAACGTAGAAGCATTTACACCATGAACCTTCATCTTATCAGCTACTTTATAACCTTCTAAAATATGAGTAAATGTATTGATTTTGAAATGAAAGGAATCAGCTACATGCATCAACATATTTATTTCACTCTGCACGTATGAATGACAAGTAATAAATCGTTTGCTATTGAGTATTTGAGCTAAACATTCTAATTCTAAATCACGACGTTGAACATATAATGGATTTACATATTTTAGTTTAGATTGTTGCTCATATTCTTGTGCTTTGGTAAAATAATTATAATATGTTTGCTCTACTCCCATTCTTGTTTGTGGGAAACGAGTAACACTTTTATCTCCCCAATTACTTTGTTTTACATTTTCTCCTAATGCAAATTTTATAAAACCATCTGCGCCATCTATTTTTAATTGCTCTGGCGACATTCCCCATCTAAATTTAATTAATGCAGATTGTCCTCCAATTGGATTAGCTGAACCATGCAATAATTGAGCAGCAATAACACCACCGCTCAACTGACGATACATATTGATATCTTCACTATTTAAAACATCTCCAATACATACTTCTGCACTACTAGCTTGTGCCCCTTCATTCACTCCATTACTAATACAAATATGTGAATGTTCATCAATAATGCCACAGGTAATATGTTTCCCATTCATATCGATAACTTTAGCTCCTAATGCGTTTAAATTCTGACCTACTCCTAGAATTTTTCCATTCAATATTAAAACATCTGCATGTTGCAAAATTCCTTCTTTTTCATTTGTCCAAATGGTGGCATTTTTTAATAATACATTTTCATAAGTTGGTAATTCTTTATTGCCATAGGATAGATATGGAAATAAAATGGGTGCATATGTAACTTCGGCAATATCTTCTTTTTTAACTAATTTATCTTCATACGTTTTATTTAGTGTAGCATTCCATTTATACCAAACACCAGATTTGTTTTGCATCGATCCCGACCAAGTTTTAAAATCATTTGCGATAGTACCTGATAAAGTATAAAAATTACTTAAAGAATCTTTTGGATTGGGCATATTAAATTGAATAGAAATCAAATTCCCTGTTCTATTTAATTCTGTTTTGATTTTAGCAGAATCTATTCCTAGTATATAAGCCTCTGGTTTTTCAGCACTACCATTAATGATTAATGGGGATATCACTCCATTCAAGTTTAATGAGTAAGTACCACGTATATCTTTAAAATCAAAATTATTAAGTACGAATTTATTTCCTTGTACCCAATTCTGATAAACGATACAATCTTTATCAAATAAGGATGTAGAAGTAATAATAAAGTTAGCCAATTTACCTTTTTCTAAAGTACCCACAACATCTTGTGCCTTCATAAATAATGCGGGATTAAATGTTAGCGCTTTCAAGACTTTCTCTTCACTCAATCCATATTGAACACATCTACGTAAATTACTTAAAAAATCTTCTTTCTTTTCAAGCCCATCTAAAGTAAATGCAAACTCAATCCCTTCTTTATCTAATAAATAAGGATTTGCTGGAGCTGTTTCCCAAAACATCATATCATCTAATGATACATTCAATGCATCAAATGGATCTTCCACATCATAAGGTTTTGGAAAATTTAACCCGATAATCAGTTTCACATTAGCTGCTTTAATCTCTTTTGCACGTTGATATTCATCTCCACTTGTACTTTTAATAATATAAGAAGTAGCAAATTCATCCGCAATTTTATCGGCACGTAGAATATTCAGTTTACCACTAGCGTCAAATATTTGTGGTAAGGTGCTGTTTTTATTCCAATAGTCTAGACTGATATTATATTCTTTATTATCATGCGTATTTTTATACCATTGTGCATCTAAATAGGTTTGACGTAATAATGCAATACTCCCCATTTGTGAACTTGGATAATCTTGTGTGGATGAACCTTTGTTAAAGGATAAGAAATTTGCTGCTAATGGTCGAATTAAACTAGCGTTTTCGCGTGTATTATTAAGCGTCACTAATGCCCCTGAACCCCTTGCAATACCATCATTAACGTGAGTCACTAAGGCACCAAATCCATATTTTCTATACTCTTCCGCTTTACTATTATCTTTAGAGAACATTTCATATGCTTGTATTTCAGGTTTGATGGCTTCATTCCAACCATAAGCTCCTTTTTTATTACTGATAAACTGTGGATTATCGCTAGGTGCTTTGTTAGATGTATTAGGCATCCCATAATTACTATATAAATCAATAAATGAAGGATAGATGTATTTACCTTGTAAATCTATTATAACTGCCTCTTTTGGAATACTAATAGCAACACCTACTTGAACTACTTCTCCATTTTTGATGATCATAGTTGCATTGGTGTATACCGTTTTATAATCGCTATAAATGGTAGCATTCATAAAAGCATAATACTTATCATTCACATCATCTACCCCATTAACAGGGAAAGTAGAATTATTTTGTGCTGTAACATTTGCTAGAATCAATAGAAATGAAAAAAGAAGATATAAATAACGCATTTATAGATAATTTTGTGTGGCGAATTTAAGTCAAAAAATACGAATGAACCCTATAATATTCATCCAAACTTCATGAAAAAAATATTTCATTATAAAGATATTCAAGTATGTTATTATATAAATGGTAGTGGAAAAACCATCGTGTTAATCCATGGTTTTTGCGAAGATTCATCCATGTGGAATACATTCGTCAATAGCAATCAAACCAATCAAATTATATGTATTGATTTACCTGGATATGGCGAATCTACTACTACAAATGAAGGACTGAGTATCGTTTGGATGTCTGAAATGGTTGAAGCTCTTTTAGCGCATGAACAGATAGATTCTTGCGTTATGATGGGCCATTCTCTGGGTGGCTATGTCACTATACATCTTGCTGAAAAAAATCCTGGATTATTAAATGGTATTGGATTTATCAATTCGCATGTATATGCAGACGATGATACTAAAAAATTGAATCGAGATAAGAGTATTCAATTTATTCAAAAAAATTCATCCCGATTGTTTATTCGAGAATTGATTAATAATTTATTTAGTGATGAGTTTAAAAAACAATCTCCTGAAATAGCCAAACAACTCATTAGCAAAGCTCAAGAAACGGTAAGTGATAAAGCAATCATTGATACATTGATTGCGATGCGAGATAGAGAAGACAAATCTGCTATTTTAGAAAACATTCAGCTGCCTGTATTGTTTATTATTGGTAAATTAGATGCTACGATTCCATTGGAAATTAGTTTAAAACAAAGCCATTTAGCTGCTATAAATCAAGTAATTATACGTGAACATGTGGCGCATATGAGTATTTTTGAAGATACTTCATATACAGTTCAATCGATGAATGAGTTTGTAGATTTTGTAAATCAGTAGAATTTAGTGTTTAATTCAAAAAAATGTGATAATTTAGTAGTAGCCATTTAAACACAATTGTTACCATGAAACTACATATACGTATATTATTAACCCTGTTTTTATTTTTATCCATAAAAACATATGCCACTCATATTGTTGGTGGGGTAATGAATTATAAATATTTAGGAGGGACGAATTACGAAATTACCATGAAGCTTTATAGAGATAATGGACCTTCTATCACCACTCGTTTTGATGATGATGGTACAGCAGGAGCTATTTTAGTTGTTTCGTTATATAGAGAAAGTGATAATGCCTTAATTCAAACCTATGAAAGTTACAATCCAATAGTTACTGACGTAGATCCTGCCATTACCAATCCTTGTTTAAGACCAACAGATATAAGAGTTCAGCAAGGGGAATATCGTTTTAATATCTCTGTACCTAATACAACTGATGCTTATTATATTTCTTATTTAAGATGTTGTAGAAATGGTTCCATCAATAATATTGTAACCCCTGGAGATGTTGGAACTACGGTTACGGCTCGAATACCTCCCATCAATACTTTTCCAAATAGTAATGCAGTATATAGAAATTTCCCACCTATTTTTATTTGTCAAAATGCACCATTACTTTTTGATCATTCAGCTACAGATGTAGATGGCGATTCTTTATTTTATGAATTATGTAATCCATTTGCTGGATTAGATGCTACGAGTCCTAGCGCTACATCAGGTTTTATTGGCGATCCTAGATGTGCTGCACCCTATACACCACTCACGTTTTTAGCTCCTTATACAAGTTCAAATCCTTTAGGTACACCTGCTTTACCTGCGGTACCTATTACTATTGATCCTAATACAGGCTTGATGTATGGCACTCCTCCTACTCTAGGACAGTATGTGGTTGGCGTTTGTGTTACGGAGTTTAGAGGTGGAATCCCTATTTGTAGAACCATGCGCGACTTTCAATTCAATGTTGTTACATGCCCTAATCCAACAGCGAGTATTCCAAGTTTTGATATTGATCCTCGAACTGGTATTGGTGATTTTGAAGTGAATTGTGATGATTATTCTGTTTCATTTATCAATAGAAGTGCTGGTGCCACCCGATATCATTGGGATTTTGGTGTAGCTGGAACCTTACTTGATACTTCAAATGTTACTACTCCAAGTTATATTTATCCAGATACAGGAACCTATAAAGTGACATTAGTAGCATATAATGATGATGGATGCTTTGATAGTATTGCTGCCTATGTGCGAATTTATCCAGTTAATGTTAACTTCACTTTTACAAATGAATGTAAAGATACAGCTGTTCAGTTTACCGATATTACAACTTTAGATGGTGGAAATATTATTAGTCGACGATGGAATTTTGGTGACTTAGCCACTAGCACACTTACAAATCCTTCGCACCTATACGCTGCTGCTGGCACCTATACGGTTAGTCTAACTATAACAACTAATAAAGGTTGTATAAAAACATTAACTAAAACGGTACAAATATATCCATTACCAATACCTAATTTTAGAGCAGATTCTGCTTGTGTGGGTTATACAACCGGATTTGTAAATACGAGTACTGGTCCTATCGTTTCTTATAATTGGACTTTTGGTGGTGGATATCCTAACCAAACAACAGCTGCACCAATTCAAACCTATAGCAGTGCTGGTAGTTATCCTGTTACTTTAGCTGTAGTGAGTGATAGTGGATGTAAACAAAGCATTACACAAAATATAATCGTTAATCCATTACCCATTATTACATTAAATAACGATACGAGTATCTGTCCTTACGATAGTGTAAAATTAAATGCCACAGGAGGTATCGTTTATCAATGGTCACCTTCATTAGGATTGAGCAACACCAGTATTTCAAACCCTGTAGCTAAACCAAGTATAACAACTACTTATTTAGTTCGTGTAAGTGATATTAATCGTTGTGCAAATTTTGATTCGGTGCGTATAACTGTTTTTATACTTCCTCTCATTGATGCTGGCCTAGATACTAGCGTTTGTCTGGCTCCTGGAAGTTTTAGAGATAGTGTTCAATTGCAAGCAACGGGTGGTGTGAGTTATCAATGGAGTCCTGCCTTCTCCTTATCTAATCCAAACATTTCAAATCCTTGGTCTAACCCAGATACCAATACGTATTATTATGTTACCGTAACGGATGCTAATAATTGTAAACAAAGAGATAGCGTATTAGTGGTTGTACTAGATCCACAAATAGATTTAATAACCACAAAAGATACTGGTTTATGTATTTATGATACCATACTTATCAATGTAGCTGATCAAGGTTTAATAACTTCATATACTTGGACACCAACTACAGGATTAAGTAATCCTAATACACGTTTACCCATTTTCTATCCACTAGATACAACTTTATATATTTTACAAATCAGTAATTATTGTTATACAAAAAAAGACAGTGTATTAGTGAATGTATATCCCTTACCTCAAATAACAGCAGGGAAACTTGATTCGATATGTATAGGAGATTCCATACAACTTTTAGCAACGGGTGGTGTAATATATAGTTGGCGACCAGATATTACATTGAGTGAATTTGATATTCCTAATCCAATTGCATTCCCCATGTCAGACAATAGATATTATGTGAATGTAACTGATACATTAGGATGTAGTAATAAGGACAGTGTACTTATAAAAGTATATTTATTACCGAATACACAAATAGCTGCTATCCCTAGTATTATTTGCCAAGGAAATAATGTGCCTTTACTTGCCACAGGCGGTATTTCATACAGTTGGCATACAGGCAATTTATTAAGCGATAGTACCATCGCCAATCCTATTGCAAACGTACAAGATACAATCTTGTATTATGTTACGGCTATTAATTCACATGGTTGCGATAAGAACGATACCCTTTTAATTCAACCACAAATGCCCGTAGTTGCAATTGCTGAAAATGATTCGGCTTTTTGTTTTGGCAATTATGTTCAATTACATGCAAATGGAGGCTATTATTATCAATGGCGACCTGCATTGTATTTATCAAATTCTTTAGTGCAAAATCCATACGCAAAACCTGATACCAGTATTGTTTATACCGTAACAGTTTCAAATGATTGTTTCAGCGATGATACTACAGTTAGCCTTACAATCTATCCATTACCTATTGCTAATGCTGGACCAGATGCCACTATTTACAGAGGACAAAACACTACGTTAAGCGGTTCACTGGGAGAAATTTATAGTTGGTTTCCATTAACTGGTTTAAATAATCCATATGATGCAGTAACCATAGCTGCACCTTATAATACAACTGATTATATACTTACAGTAGTTGACTATTATGGTTGTGTGAATTACGATACCGTACGTGTAAACGTGTTAAAAAATTCTCTATTATTAGTACCCACTGCTTTTACACCAAATGGGGATGGAGTGAACGATATTTTTAGAATTGTGAAATATTTTAATATAAAAAAATTAGTATCATTCAATATTTATAGTAGATGGGGCGAATTGGTATTTAGTACGGATGATATCAATGCTGGCTGGGATGGGACTTACAAAGCGAGACCTCAACCAAGTAGTACTTTTGTATGGGTGGTAAAAGGAATTGATTATGATGATCAAGAAATTACTGAAAAAGGGAATGTCACTTTGATTCGCTAACAAATTAAAAATGCAATCCACTTTTTTTCTTATAATTTTGTGTCGAACAAATTTTAACTAAGATATGAATATAGTATTAATGTCGCAAGGCGCACTCACTGGAATGAAACATACACATATGAGTTTCGCTATTATTTTTGTTTTATTCTTTTTATTTAAAGCGCTATTGTTATTAAGTAATAAGACTGAAATGCTTACTAAAATTAGAGAAAATAAAGCTTTAAAAATAGGTTTTGATATGGTACTTCCTACTATCATCATTATTCTTGGATTTACACAAGCTTTTGCCTATAATACATGGAGACCTTGGCTAATCATTAAAATCATATTAGTATTCTCTGCTATTCCATTAGGTATAGTGGCTATGCGTAAACAAAATAAAGGCTTAACAATTGCTACATGTATATTATTATTAAGCGTGATTGTATTAGCATTTACCAACTAGTATGAAAAAAATAATAGCTATCAGCATTTGGGTATGTATAGTTATGATTAGTGCTTGTACCAATCAATCTACGCCTACACCACCCACTAAAACAGATGAGCATGCTACAACCACTATTAATCCTGCCGAATTATATAAAGCAAACTGTGTAGTTTGTCACGGTGCTGATGGAACAATGGGAATGAATGGCGCCAAAAATTTAAAAGAGAGCACCCTCAGTAAAGAACAAATCGTGAAACAAATTACCTATGGTAAAGGTATGATGGTTGGTTTTGATGAGAAATTAAGTGCTGCAGAAATAGATCAACTAGCTACCTATATTCAAACATTTCGTAAATAAATGGATGTAAAAAAGTATCATACCATTGGCTTAATGTCGGGGAGCTCATTAGATGGTTTAGATATAGCTTATGTCATTTTCGAAAAGATAAATGATGCCTGGTCCTTTGAAATTGCTGCTAGTGAATGTCTTGAATACCCTCCTGCAATGTTGACGAAACTAAAAAATGCGAAGCAATTATCCATTGAAGAATTTTATAAAATCCATACTCAACTTGGGCATTATTATGGAAATGCTGTAAAGCATTTTTGTGCCAGCAATCAAATCAAACAGATAGATGTATTGGCTTCACATGGACATACTATTTTTCATGATCCAGCCAATATGGTTACTTGTCAAATTGGTTGTGGTGCGGCCATTGCAGCAAGCTCTGGATTTAAAACAGTATCTGATTTACGCGCTGTAGATATTGCTTATAGAGGACAAGGGGCACCTATTGTTCCTATAGGAGATCGATTGTTATTTAGTGAGTATGATGCCTTATTAAATATTGGAGGGATTGCCAATATTTCGATTAAAAAAGGAAATGATTATATCGCATATGATATTACATGTGCGAATCAAATACTAAATCATTACGCAAACCAATTAGGCAAGCCTTATGATGAAAGTGGGAAAATTGCCGCATCGAATGCTCCAAATCAGGCATTAATTGAACAACTAGAACAATTAGATTATTATCAAGTTGCGGCGCCAAAATCACTGGATAATAGTTTTTCGAAAACAATCATCAAGATTATAGATTCATATCCTATTTCTACTTCAGAAAAAATAGCTAGCTATACTATTCATCTTGCACAATCTATAGCAAAACAAACAACTGGTGTCAATAATATGTTGGTTACAGGTGGTGGCGCACATAATACCTTTTTAATAGACCAAATACAATCAAATACGAAGTGTAAAGTAATAATTCCTGATGCACAAGTAATTGATTATAAAGAAGCTTTAGTCATGGCTTTAATAGGTTTATTGCGAACTGAACATCAAATCAATACCCTTAAAAGTGCTACTGGCGCTATTAAAGATAGTATTGGAGGAGCGGTTTATCTACCCTAAAAATTATATTCAATATACATTTCAGTTAAATGAACTATAAAATATTCGTATTTTTAATTGTTCATTTAAACACCTTGTTTTTTTATGCGTACTTCTATTTTACTATTAATCTTATTTATCAATTGTTTATCATTTAGTGCCTGTCAAATAGACCCTGAAATAGTATGTCCTAGAGTTGCCTTTGCAGAGCCAACTGGACCCATACAAAAAATATGTTTTGGCTCTTGTGGAAAGGAAACAAAAGAACAACCTATATTAAATACGATAGTGAATGACAAGCCTGATTTATTTATTTATTTAGGGGATAATATTTACGGTGATACCAAAGACATGAGTGTATTAAAAGCTAAGTATAATAAATTAGGTTGTAAAACTGAATTTCAAAATTTATTTGCTAGTTGTAGAGTATTAGCCACTTGGGATGATCATGACTATGGACAAAATGATGCTGGAATAAATTATCCAATGAAGAATGAATCAAAAGAAATTTTTCTAGATTTTTGGAAAGAACCTAGTGTTTCAGATCGAAGAAATCATGAAGGAATTTATACCTCTTATTACTATGGGGATGATGCACATAAAGTACAAGTAATATTACTGGATTGCCGCACTTTTAGGAGTGATTTAAAGAATGGTATAAATGGATATGAAGAAGATTTTGATTCGTGTTCAACGATGTTAGGAACTGCACAATGGCAATGGTTGGAACAAGAATTACAAAAACCTGCCGTGTTTAGAATTATTTGTAGTAGTACTCAATTTGCCAGAACCCATGTAGGATATGAAGCTTGGGCGAATATGCCATTACAAGTAGAAAAAATGAAAAATCTTATTACTACTACTCATGCTAATGGCGTCGTTTTTATTAGTGGTGATATTCATTTAGCAGAGCTTTCAAAATTAGATAATGCTGGATCATATCCAATCTATGATATGACTTCAAGTGGATTAACACAATTAGAAAAATCGAATCCAAGTAATAGCAATCGTATAGGAGATCTATATGATAGTTATAATTATGGGATTTTAGAATTTGACTGGACCAATTCTGATCCTTCAATCACTTTAGGGGCAAAAGATATTCGAGGCAATTCAGTCATCCAAAAGAAAATTATGCTGAGTGAAATTAGTCACTAAAAACTATTGTATATTTTGATATTATGATTTAACTTTGTTTACAACATTAAATAAAGCATATTGAAAAAAATCTACACTCTTCTATTTCTCGTTATTTCATATACGCTCAGTGCTCAAGTCTTATGTACTTTTGATATACGTGATACTTCGTCCTGCTCTACTGCTCCCATGACTCTGCGTGTGCCAATAACATATACGAGTGTGGTTTGGGATGATGGTGACACTACAGCTACAAATACATATACTTCATCAGGGTTGCATTGGGCTCGAGTGACTATCATTGATACCACTACTGTCAATTTAGTGGTGAATGGTGATTTTGAAGCAGGTAGAACGGGTTTTAGCAGTGGGTATAGCGTTGGGGTACCTGGATCTTCTTCCTGGGGTTTACTAGGTTTAACTAGTACTTATGAAGTACTAAATAGTCCTAATGCTGGTCACATCAATTTTTATACTTGTACCGATGTAACTCCTACACCAGGAACAATGATGCTCGTAGCAAATGGCGCTTCCTCTGCTACCGATGTTTGGTGTCAAACAGTAGCTGTTACTCCCAATACTAATTATATTTTTTCTGCTTGGGCAACCAATGTTTTAAATGATGCAAACGTTGCACAATTGCAATTTAAAATAAATGGTTCTACTATTGGAACTCCATTTACTACTACTCCTATTGGATGTGAATGGCGCAAATTTTTCGCTATTTGGAATTCAGGGATGAGTACTTCTGCCAATATATGTATACGTAATTTAAATACTTCAGGAGGTGGTAACGATTTTGCTATTGATGAAATTAGATTTAGTAATATCTGTGTCTATACCGATACATTTACTTACTCTGTATACAGTCCAACTTCATTCACCTATGCAGATACTACTTGTGTCAATTATCCTTATACATTCAATGGCTTAAGCATTACAACTAGTGGAACTTATAATGATACGTTCGTTAATTTTCATGGATGCGATTCTTTTGTAACGCTCAACTTAACGGTATTCCCTACTACCGCATTTGCTTATAATCAAACGATTTGTAGTAATCAAACGTATTTATTCAATGGAGTAAACTTAAATATTGCTGGCACCTATCTAGATACCTTCGTCAATTTTTATGGTTGCGATTCATTCCTAACTTTAAATCTATCTGTGAATGCCACCAGTTCGGGCAGCTATAATCAAACCATTTGTAGTAATCAATTTTATCTATTTAATGGGGTAAATTTAAATACTACTGGTAGCTATATCGATACCTTACTCAATAGCGTAGGTTGTGATAGCGTTGTAACATTAAATCTTACTGTAAATCCAACCTCTACTGGAGTAATGAATCAAACAATTTGTAGTAATCAATTCTATTTATTCAATGGAGTAAATTTAAATACTACAGGTTCATACATTGATACATTTATCAATTATATTGGTTGCGATAGTGTGGTTACCTTGAACTTAACGGTCAATCCAATTAGCAATAGAGTGAAAGATACAGTGATTTGCTTTGGAGAATTTTATCCATTCAATGGCATGAGTTTAAATATCAGTGGCACTTACAGAGATACATTAGTCAATTATCTAGGTTGCGATTCCTTCTTAACTTTAAACTTAACCTGCATACCTTTATTAACGACTACATTAAATCAAAGTATTTGTAGCAATAGAGCATATATTTTTAATGGACAGTTTTTAAATATGCCAGGTGTTTATTTAGATACTTTTTTAAGTATAAATGGATGTGATTCGTTTATCACTTTGAATTTAAGTGTAATACCAATTAGCTCTAGTACCAATTTTGATACTATTTGCGAGGGCGAACAAATTACGTTTAATGGTCAAAATATCAGTACGGCTGGTGTTTATAGCGATACTATTACTAATGCAGCTGGTTGTGATAGCTTCATTTATTTAACTTTAATAGTGAATCCAAATCCTAGTGTTTTTATCAATGGAGATAATGATACTATCATATTCGAAGGGCAATCTGTAATGCTTCATTCATTTGGTGCATTTACTTATTTATGGAGTAACGGATTTACAACTAATTTTCAAACCGTAACACCAGAAGAAACAACTTCTTATTATGTGGTTGGTACAGATAGCAATTTATGTATTGGAACTGATACAATGATTGTGATAGTTACCGAACAATTAGACTCCACAAAATTGGCTATACCTAGCGCATTTACACCTAATGGTGATGGGTTTAATGATTTATTTAGAGTATTAAATACCTATAATTTACTCGTAGATCAGATGACTATTTTTAATAGATGGGGCGAAATAGTTTTCAGTGCACCAAATGGAACAGATGGTTGGGATGGGACTTACAAAGGACGAGAACAACCTTTGGGAACTTATGTATACTCGATAAAGGGTAGATCAAAAACATCTTTTGATATTAAGACATATACAGGTATAGTTACCTTAATTAGGTAATTGTTGTTGTTTATCTTTCCATCTAGTATAAGGTAAAATGGCTAGATAGTAAATTAATAACACTATTAATCCTGAAGCAAATAATATAGCTGCATATTGACGTAATCCATCCTCATAATAAAACTCTCCATACATCCAAATACTGTTTGCACTAATCCATAAACATACCGCAATATTATGTGCTAACTCCATCGTATCTTTTCTAAATTTAATCATAAAATAGATCGCTAATAAAAGTGTTGGAGGAATCATACATAAAGCAATTGGTTTATATAACATACACCAACACATATCTTTAATTAACCAAAAAAGAATATGTAGATTTTCAAAAAATCTAAATCGCTTTGCTTCTGTTGTTTGCATAAAATAAGTTTGTTATGCAAAATAAGTATTTTTAGCATCATAGATATTACAAATCCAAACTATTTTTGATTATGAATAAATCATTTACCACAACTATATTCTCTTTATCTAAAACCTCTATTTATATTTTGCTCCTGTTGAGCATGGCGGCCTGCCAACAAACACCTAGAGAATCTACTGCCACAACTCAAGAACCTACAAAAAAAGACACCATTTATATTATCTCAAAAGATACTATTTATCAAAACCTACAAAGCAATGTTATAAAAGCTTCTAAAATTCAAAAAGAAACGATTACTCCAATTAAAACTACTGAAAAAACAATACAAACACCACCAGCTCCAAAGCCTGTAGTGATTAAAGAAAGTACTACGAATACCATTACTTATTATAAAAACAGCAAACTAATATCGACCATCATTTCGCCTTGGGTGAATGATACTCGTTATATTCGTTTGTATGATTTGAAAGGTGAAATGACCTATGAATTTAAAGACGAAAGAAAGAGTTATTCCATCGTAACTGAGTTACGATTTAGAGAGAATGGAAGCGTATTAGATGCCAATACGCATACGAATCCTGGGGCTTCGATGTATTGGTATGAAACTTATACTCGATTTGATGAGAACAATGTACCATTCACTCAAGAATCGCATCAATACCCTGAAAAGCTAAGTACTATAATGGATGAAAATAATACTAAATACTGGGATAACCCAAACAAAAGATGGATTACACAACAGGCCATGCCTTGCAATGCACCCATGAATAATGTAGTTAAATAATGTTTCTTATAGTTTAGATTTAATCACTTCAAACGCTTTATTTACGCCGCTAGCATCAGTACCTCCAGCAGTGGCAAAAAAGGCTTGCCCACCTCCACCTCCTTTGATGAATGGAGCTATTTCTTTAATTAATGCAGAAGCTTGAATATTTTTAGCTTGAATTAAATCGTCGCTTAATGCAATAGACAACATCGTTTTTTCGCCCGATTTATAAGCTAAAGCAATACAGATATTCGTATATTCTTGTTTCAATTGAAAACAAATCGTTTTGATGGCATCTGCATTGGATAATGAAATTGTTTGAGCAATGAAGTGAGTATCTTGCACCATTTCAATTTTCGATTTCAAATCTTGTTTTACTTGTTGTGCTTTTTCTAACTCAAAAATTTCAAGCTGCTTTTTTAACTGTGCATTCTCTTCTTTCAAAGATTGAGTAGCCACAACCACATCTTTTACATTTCCTAAACTATCATGTATTTGAGCCAATTTACCTAATTGCTCATTCAAATAATGTAAAGCCGTATTACCTGTATAGGCTTCAATTCTTCTAACACCTGCTGCTACACTACTTTCGCTCACTATTTTTAATAAGCCTATTTCTCCTGTGCTCTGTACATGCGTTCCACCACATAATTCAACTGAAGAATCAAATTTCACTAATCGAACGGTATCTCCATATTTCTCGCCAAATAAAGCCATTGCACCCATGCTTTTCGCTTCAGTTATAGGCATATTTCTATCTTCAAACAAGTGAATATTTCGTTGAATATTCGTATTGATAATCTCTTCGATTTGACTAATTTCTTCTGCACTTACTTTTTGGAAATGCGAAAAATCAAATCGTAAATATGAGGTATTCACTAATGATCCTTTTTGTTCCACATGAGTGCCTAATACCTTACGCAATGCTTCATGCAAAAGATGCGTAGCACTATGATTTTTTTGTGTAGCGATACGATTCTCTGTATTTACATGTGCTATAAATGCACTCTCCATATGCTCGGGCAATTGTGTCGCATAATGAATAATCAAATTATTTTCTTTCTTCGTATCTACAATTTGTATCTTCTCATGTACACTTTCAATATAGCCGGTATCTCCTACTTGCCCCCCTCCTTCTGCATAAAATGGAGTTTGATCAAAAACTAAATGCACTAATTCTTTATCCTTCGCTTTTACAATTCTATATTTTGTAATCTTGATATCAGCTACTAACTCATCATAGCCTTTAAACTGCGTATCATTGATTGATTGAATAATGACCCAATCGCCTTGTTCTACTTCACTTGCTTTTTTACTTCTATCTTTTTGTTTTTGTAATGCTACTTTAAATCCTTCTTCATCAATAGTTAGTTGATGTTCTTGTGCCATCAAATTGGTTAAATCAAAAGGAAAACCATAGGTGTCATACATTTCAAAAGCTTGTTCACCCGAAATTTGATTATTGACAATTTGTTTTTCTTCTAATAATGAATTGAATTTTTTAATCCCCACACCTAATGTTCTTAAAAAAGAAGTTTCTTCTTCATAAACCACTTTACTTACAAAAGTTAATTGAGCAAATAATTCCGGAAAAACATCTTTAAAATTTTCTGCTAAAGTAGGAATCAACTTATATAAAAAGGGTTCTTCTTGTTTTAAATAGGTATAACCATAACGAACGGCTCTACGTAAAATTCTTCTGATTACGTAACCTGCACCTGTATTGCTTGGCAATTGTCCATCTGCAATGGTAAAACTAATGGCACGTAAATGATCTACAATCACTCTACATGCAATATCTATTTTCTCGTCTTGACCGTAAACAATACCAGTATGTTTACATAATACTTGAATTAAAACTTGAAAAATATCTGTATCATAATTCGATTGCATTCCTTTGATACAACGCACTAAACGTTCAAAGCCCATCCCTGTATCTACGTGCTGTGCAGGTAATTCTTCGAGTCGACCATCTTTTTTGCGATCGTATTGGATAAATACATTATTCCAAATTTCAATTACTTGAGGGTGATCTTTATTAACTAAATTTTTGCCATCTACTTGACTTCTTTCGGCATCGCTACGTAAATCGAAATGTATTTCTGTACAAGGGCCACATGGACCCGTATCGCCCATTTCCCAGAAATTATCTTTTTTATTAAACGCTAAAATTCTATCTGCTCCAATATTCTTTGCCCAAAATGCTTCACTTTCTGTATCTCTAGGTAAGCCTTCAGATGCATCTCCTTCAAAGATGGTTACATACATTCGAGAAGTATCCATTTTATAAACTTGCGTCAACAATTCCCAACTCCAGTTGATAGCATCTTCTTTAAAATAATCGCCAAACGACCAATTACCAAGCATTTCAAACATGGTATGGTGATAGGTATCGATACCTACTTCTTCTAAATCATTATGTTTACCACTTACCCGCAAGCATTTTTGTGTATCTGCAATACGAGTGTGTTCCGGTTTTTTATTCCCTAAAAAATAGTCTTTAAATTGATTCATCCCAGCATTCGTAAAAAGCAAGGTAGGATCGTCTTTCACCACAATAGGTGCAGAAGCCACTATCTTATGTCCTTTGGATGCAAAAAAATCTAAAAAGGCTTTACGTATTTCACTGGAAGTCATACTATTAAATGTATAATTGGTGTTAATAAAATAAAATGTTATTTTTGAATACTATATCCGCCTCAAAGGTACGGGATATTGACAAAATTTTGAAAGGAAGTTTGAAAAAGGATTTAATTTTTTAAGTCAAAGTGTAGAGAACATTGAAAAAACAAAAATATTACTATAATATATCTTCACTTCGTTACGAAAAAGTGAAAAGAAGTTGGAGTTCATGGGCGATGTCGGCTTTTATGATTATATGTACTTCCCTCATATTTGCTGTGCTTATTGTCTATTTGATTCAAAAATTTATCCCTTCTGCCAATGAACAACGATTGCAAAATGAGTTGTCGAAAATGGAGGAACAATATGCTTTAATGCAACAAGATGCCAATAGAATGCATGAAGTATTGGAAAGTTTGCGTAAACGCGATGTAAATATTTACCGTGTATTATATGAAAGTGAGCCATTACCCGATGAAATATGGCAAGCGGGCTATGGAGGAACCAATCGATATAAAGACTTAGAAGGATTTAGTAATAGTGATTTGATGAAAGACTTAAAAGCTAAAATTGATAAGTTGAAATCACAAATGGTATTACAGTCAAAATCTTACGATGAAGTTGCCAAATTAGCTTTAAGTAAAGAAGCGATGTTGGCCTCAATACCTGCGATACAGCCCGTTTCGAATAAAGATTTAACGCGAATCGCATCCGGTTTTGGGATGCGTATCGATCCTATTTATCGTACGCCACGCATGCATACAGGATTAGATTTTACAGCTCCAATTGGAACTGAAATTTTCTGCACGGGTAAAGGTAAAGTAGTAGCAGTTGAATATAATAGCGGTGGTTATGGCAA
>CANHVE010000030.1 GCA_947464015.1 Saprospirales bacterium
AAACAATATTTTATATAAATTAATGTCTATTTAACAGGACGATTGACAGACTTTGTTTATTAATCATATAAATTTGATGTAAAAATTTCGATTTAGACATTTAAACATCCACTAAACAGGTTTATGATACTCGAATTATAATATTCTATAATTAGGCAAAAAGCTTATAAGTATTTAGTAAGTTCTATGAATTAAAAAAGATATATAAATCAGTATTCATTCATTCTAAGGAATAAAATAATTAATCGATATAGATAATAGATTTATGGATATAGTTTGTTATTAAAATAAAACACAAAAACAAGACTCTAATTATTAGTATAAAAGCTTATCTACCTTGTGCATCTACAACAGCTATGGTTGTCATATTTACAATTTCTCTAATAGAGCTACCTAATTGTAATATATGTATAGGTTTTTTCAATCCCATTAAAACAGGTCCAATCGCTTCAGCATTGCCTAATTCTTGCATGAGTTTATAGGCAATATTTCCTGATGCTAAATTGGGGAAAATAAAAGTATTCACTTCTTTATCTACTAATTGACTAAATGGGAATTGTTCTTTTAACAATTCATTATTCAGAGCAAAATTAGCTTGTATATCCCCGTCAACAATTAGTTCAGGATTTTTTTGATGTAAAATCTGTACTGCTTTTTGTACTTTCTTTGGTGTATCTCCTGAGGTTGAACCAAAGTTGGTATAAGACAACATAGCGATTCGAGGGGTTACATTAAATCGACGAACCGTTTGAGCAGTTAGTAAAGCAATATCAGCTAACTCTTCTGCTGTTGGATCCATATTCATAGTGGTATCCGCAAAAAAGTAAGGACCTTTTTTAGTAACAATGATATATAATCCAGCCACCCGATTCACTTCATCACGCTTTCCTATTACATCAAAAGCGGGTTTGATAGGCGCTCCATACCATCTAGTTAATCCAGAGATCATTGCATCTGCCTCTCCATTTTCAACCAACATCGCTCCAAAATAATTACGGTCTTTCATGATTCTACGCGCTTCATACTGTGTAAGTCCTTTCCGTTCGCGTTTTTTCCAAAGCATATCGCCAAATTCGTTTCTTCGCGATTCTTCTTCAGGCAACCATGCATCACGGATTATACATTCTTTCATATCTAAGCCATACTCATCGATTAAGCCTAATATTTTATCTCTATTGCCCAATAATATTGGAATAGCAATACCTTCATCTCGTGCAACCTGTGCAGCTTTTAATATTTTATAATTATCTGCTTCAGCAAATACAATTCGTTTCGGATCTGATTTAGCTTTATTGGTCAATCCGCGCATTAACTTATTATATCTAC
Source organism: Saprospirales bacterium (assembly GCA_947464015.1). Lineage (GTDB taxonomy): Bacteria > Bacteroidota > Bacteroidia > Chitinophagales > CAMDFR01 > CAMDFR01. The sequence goes on from CANHVE010000030.1 coordinate 1,327, forward strand.
CTAATTTAGTCTCTAAATGTAATTTATAGGCTTCCCAATCATTTATTGTTTGACGAGCAACACCACTATCTACAGCGGATTTAGCAACGGCTGCACTTACTTCAGATAATAAACGATTATCCATTGGTTTTGGAATAATATATTCCTTACCATATTTCAAATTATTTACTCCATAAGTTAAATTGATATGCTCTGGTACAGGTTCTTTTGCAATAGAAGCAATAGCTAATGTTGCCGCTAATTTCATTTCTTCATTGATACATTTAGCACGCACATCTAAAGCACCTCTAAAAATGAATGGAAATCCTAATACATTATTCACTTGGTTAGGATGATCGCTTCTACCTGTAGCAAAAATAATATCGGTACGCGAAGCAATGGCATCTTCATAGGAAATTTCGGGTGTTGGGTTCGCTAATGCAAATACAATACAATCTTTTGCCATAGTCTGTACCATCTCTTTACTCAATATATTTCCTGTAGATAAACCAACAAAAACATCAGCCCCTTTGATGGCCTCTTCTAAAGAATTAATCCCTAAATCTTTACAAGCAAAGAAGGCTTTATATTCATTTAAATCAGTTCTGTTTTTATGAATGACACCTTTACTGTCAAGCATGATGATATGCTCTTTTTTGGCTCCTACTGCAATGTACATTTTTGCACAGGAGTTGGCAGATGCTCCCGCTCCATTGATAATAATTTTAACCTCCTCCATTTTTTTATTTGAGAGAGAAACTGCGTTTAATAAGGCTGCAGCAGAAATAATAGCCGTTCCATGTTGATCATCATGCATCAAAGGAATATCCAATTCTTCTTTCAGTCTACGTTCAATTTCAAAACATTCAGGGGCTTTGATATCTTCCAAATTAATTCCACCAAAAGTGACTGAAATATTTTTTACAGTTTGAACAAATTCGTCAATATTTTTAGTATCTACCTCGATATCAAAAACATCAATATCAGCAAATATTTTAAAAAGCAATCCTTTGCCTTCCATTACAGGTTTAGAAGCTAGTGCCCCTATATCACCTAATCCTAATACTGCAGTTCCATTTGAAATAACAGCAACTAAATTTCCTTTAGTAGTATATTTATATGCATCCTCTGGATTTTTCTCAATTTCCAAACAAGGTTCTGCTACTCCTGGAGAATATGCAAGTGTTAAATCTCTTTGTGTACTATATGGTTTACTGGGAATTACTTCGATTTTTCCTGGGCGTCCTTGAGCATGATAATCAAGAGCATCTTGTTTTTTTAATTTAGCCATAAATCAATTATCTATTTAGTTGGGTGGGCAAAGGTAATCAAACTTTGTTTGGTCTGAATCTTAAATAAGTTTAATTTATCTACATTATTATGCTAATAAATTAAGTTTTTCGAAGAGTTTTATTTTAATTGTACCTTTGCCGTTCATAAAAAAGTATAGATCGTATTATGGAAAATAAAAAATATAAATTTGGTACAAAAGCAATACATGCTGGTGCTACACCCGACCCTTCTACAGGGGCTATCATGACACCTATTTATCAAACCTCAACTTTTGTTCAAGAATCGCCAGGTAAACATAAAGGATTTGCTTATGCTCGAGGTAAAAATCCAACTAGAATGGCTTTAGAAACCAATTTAGCAGCCTTAGAAAATGGCAAACATGCATTATGTTTTAGTAGTGGAATGGGTTCTATGGATGCTGTAATTAAATTATTAAAACCTGGTGATGAAGTGATCACGGGAGATGATTTATATGGGGGTTCGTATAGAATGTTTACTAAAATTTTTATGCCCATGGGTATAAAATTCCATTTCATCAATATGACAGATGCTTCTAATATTTCTAAATATATTACTAGTAATACAAAATTGATTTGGGCTGAAACACCTACCAATCCTACGATGCAAATCATTGATATAGCAGCATGTGCAGCTATAGCAAAAGCCAATCAGTTGATTTTAGCGGTGGATAATACATTCGCTTCTCCTTATTTGCAAAATCCATTAGACTTGGGAGCAGATATAGTAATGCATAGTGTGACTAAATATTTAGGTGGTCATAGTGATGTGGTAATGGGTGCATTGATTATGAATGACGATAGTTTGTATGAGCGTATAGCATTTATACACAATAGTTGTGGTGCTACTCCTGGACCTATGGATTCGTTTTTAGTAATGCGTGGTATTAAAACCTTGCATTTGCGAATGGAAAGACATTGCTTTAATGGAAGAAAAATTGCAGAGTTTTTAAAAACACATCCAGCGATTGAAAAAATATATTGGCCAGGTTTTACAGATCATCCAAACCATGAAATTGCCAAAAAACAAATGCGCGATTTTGGGGGTATGATTTCAATTGTATTGAAAAATGCAGATATTGAGAAAACTTTTAAAATTGCTTCTTCATTTCATGTGTTCTCATTGGCTGAATCATTAGGAGGTGTAGAATCTTTAATTAATCATCCTGCTACTATGACTCATGCATCTATTCCAAAAGAGGAAAGAGAACGAGCAGGTGTGGTAGATAATTTATTGCGATTAAGCGTAGGGGTAGAGGATGTAGAAGATTTAATAGAAGATTTAGCACAAGCGCTTGCATAGGTATTAGATGCTAGATATTAGATGTTAGATGAAATTTAATTCTTAATTCTTATTTTTTTAATTCTTAATTAATAAAGATGGCTATTCCAAATATATTTGAAAAAGATACTTTAGAAACGATAAAAACACGTATCCGTAAACTCACAAATAGTACTCCTGCTCTTTGGGGTAAAATGAATGTGACACAGATGTTGGCGCATTGCAATGTTACCTATGAAATGATATTTACTGAAAAACATCCAAAACCTAATTTTATCATGAGATTCATGTTGAAATTATTTGTAAAAGGCAAAGTGGTGGGAGAAAGTACATACGAGAAGAATAGTCCTACTGGTCCACAATTTATTATTACAGATATACGTGAATTTGAAAAAGAACAAAACCGTTTAATAGCTTATTTAGACCAAGTATTCGAATTAGGTAGTACTTCTTTTGAAGGTAAAGAATCTAATTCATTTGGAGTGCTTACAGCTCGTGAATGGAATAATATGATGTATAAGCATCTCGATCATCACTTGAGTCAGTTTGGTGTATAATTATTTCTTTTTAGTGGGATATAACTTTTGTAGGTAGCTGATACTATTTTTAATCAGCTGAGCTAAAACTTTAGTATTAATATCACCGTATTTTTGTATATAGATACAGCCCCCACCTAACTTATGTTTTCCTAATTGGGCTAATAATTCAGGCTGTTCTTTAGCATTAGCCAAATATAAAACGATTGCATTGGCACGTGCTGAAAGTCCTGCTAGGGGAGCATCTCCTTCTCTTCCACTCTCATAAACGTAATGATATGAGCCAAATCCAACGATAGCATTGCCCCACATTTTGGCTGGAAATTTTGATTGTTGACTAAAAAATTCAACCAGTTTCATACAATCTTCTCTTTTGTTTGGAGTAGATATACTTGCGATATAATCATTTACACTTAAATCGTTTTCGGTAGTTTTATTTGGTTTCATTTGAAATTATTATAGAGTAAAATTAGTATTTATGATACAAACATTCAATTTACTTTTCCAATTTAAATGACGCCTTTTGATTTCAATTCAAGATATTTATTGATGGTATTTACACTCAGATTTTTAGGAGATGTAAGTATACTATAGATACCTCTTTGCTTTAATTCTTTTACAATTTGTTTTTTCTCCAATACATATTTATCTGCAATCGTATGAATATAGATATCTTCTAATGTTTGAGCTGTTGCATCATATATTTTTTGCACTTCAGTATTCTCAAAAAAGATGACAACTACTACATGACTTTTACTTAAAGTTACTAGATAGTCTTGTTGACGTCGCATAGAGCTTACAGATTCAAAATTAGTATAAATCAATAATAAACTTCTTTGCGTTAAGGTATTCTTTAAGCGAACATGTAATTTTTGAAAATCACTTTCCAGGAATCTAGTTTTTTGATTATACAAGGCTTCTTGGATACGATGCATTTGAATTTTTTGCTTATCAGCTTTCACAAATGTCTCTACTTGATTATTAAAGGTGAGCAAGCCTGCTTTATCATCTTTTTTAATTGCTATATTAGATAAAACTAATGCAGTATTGATCGCATAATCTAAAAGACTTAAGCCTTCAAAAGGCATTTTCATTAAACGTCCTTTATCGATAATATTATAGACTTGTTGTGATTTTTCATCGCTATAATGATTCACCATCAGTTCATTTCTTCTCGAAGAGGCTTTCCAATTAATGGTTCTAAAATCATCTCCTGCTACATAGTTTTTGATTTGTTCAAATTCCATGCTATGCCCTATTTTTCGTAATTTTTTGATGCCATATTCATTTAATTTATTAGATATGGCCATCAATTCAAATTTACGCATTTGTAAATAGGATGGATATACGGGCAACATTTTTTGTTGATCAAATTGAAATCGACGAGTAATTAAACCAATTCGACCTGTCACGTATACATTTAATGCTCCAAATACATATTCTCCTCGTTCGGTTGGGCGTAATTGATAATGTATTTTTTTACTTTCATTACTCAATAGAAAAGTATCAAAATGTGCTTTACGATATTGAAATTGAAAAGGTGTTTCATCAATAATTTTAAGTTGACATTCAAAAGAATACTTGTTTTCAATATAGATATAGATATCGTTATAATCGCCATTAGATAATCGTTCAGGGCAAATTCGAGAGGCAAAAACACCTCTTGCACTTCGCTGATATAACATTAAAATATCTAAAACAATAATGATAAAATAAATGAATAACAAAAGTTTAGATAGCATAAACATCCACGGTAATGCAAATCCTATTATAAATAGCATCACTAGTACAAATAGCCCCATAAATAGGCGTTTGTTAAGATATAAACTTTTATAAAAAGCTATCATTTGTTATCTTGGAATCTCAACGCTTTTAATTAATTGATCAATTATTTCATTCGGTCCAATACCTTCCATTTCTTTTTCTGGAGTGAGTATAATACGATGACGCAATATAGGTTTCGCTACAAAAATGATATCATCAGGTGTTACAAAATCTCTACCTCTTAATACTGCATATGCTTTAGAAGCATTCAAAATAGACACACTAGCACGAGTTGAAGCGCCTAAATATAACTCTGGCATATTTCTACTTTTATGTATGAGTTGAGCAATAAAGTGAATCAGTTTACTTTCTACCACTACATGTCTACATAGTTGTTGATTATCTATAATGTCTTGCGCATTGATAATAGCCATTACATCTGTTAAATCATTTATACGAAGCGATTGATGGTGATTTTCGATGATAGAAACTTCTTGCTCTATACTCGGATATTGTACTTCAATTTTAAATAAAAATCGATCCAATTGTGCTTCAGGCAAACGATATGTACCTTCTTGTTCTATAGGGTTTTGAGTTGCAATAACGAAAAATGGTGCTGCAAGTTTTTTCGTAGTACCATCAATTGTAATTTGTCTTTCTTCCATCACCTCAAATAATGCAGCTTGTGTTTTGGCTGGTGAACGATTGATTTCATCGATTAAAATAATATTCGAAAAAATGGGTCCTTTTTTAAATTCAAATTCACTGCTTTTAAAATTATAGATACTGGTACCAAGTATATCACTCGGCATTAAATCAGGCGTAAATTGAATACGACTAAATGGACATTGTATCGTTTTAGCAAGGAGTTTGGCAGTTAAGGTTTTTGCAGTACCAGGTACACCTTCAATGATTACATGTCCTTCAGCCAATAATGCGGTTAAAAGTAGTTCTATCATTTCATCTTGTCCTACTATAATTTTTCTTATCTCTGCTTTGATACGATCTACCGCATGACTGATTTTAGATAAGTCGAGACGATTGTTCATTTGCATTTCGTTTTCCATGTGTTTTATCTTTTTGTGTTTTTGTAAAAGTATTCTAATTTTTTATAGAAATAAATCACCTCTTTTTTAGATGGATTTTTATTTTTCATTTCACTGATGAGGTAAATAATCTCTTCGATTTTTGATATTGGAATTCCAGATTTATCAGACACAGATGTTATAAAGCTCTTGTCTAATTTAGTGGTTGAAATAAAAAATTTGCTTCGAATATATTCCAACCAATAGGTGATTTGTTTTTTTATTAAATCACTATGATCTCCTTTATTAAAGTATAATCTACCTACCGTTTGAATAAATTGCAAACTACTATTTTCAAATGGTTTGATAATTGGAATAATTCGTTGTTGTCGCTTCATTCGAAATAATACATATAATACTAAACTGAGTATACTTATATTCCATGCCCAATGCAAAGAAGGGGAATTAAGTATGAAATGGATTGGACTAGTAGATTGTTCGTTGACAGTGTGTTCTTTCTTATAATATTCATCCCAATAAGTATCAATATTGGGCAATACACTTAAACATTTAGAGATATATTCGTAATTATTTTTATATAGTAAATAATAATTTGAAAAAGCATAAGGATAGGAATGTATATAAATATGTCCATTTCCATAAGGCCTACAAACGAATACAGGTTTATTTTCATTATCTACTGCTAGTACTTTAAAAGCTAGGGTGTCAAGAAGCATAATACTAGTTGGGAAAACCATGTTTTTAAATGGATATGCATTATTTTTTCCAAAAGAAGGATTCTTCAAATAATGTGTCTTGATTGATTTTGTATTTACATTGTGTTGGTCTAAACGTGGCACATTCATATCAACATCAAGATAAAAACCTAAAGTGTCTTGTAATACGCTATTCATTTCTTCGGCTGCAATAAATACATCATTGCCATTTGAAACATAACTGAGCATGGTCCACATATCTAAATTATCTATATTAAATTGTCGACCAATAAAAATATAATTTGCATGAGCAGATTTATTTTTATCTATTGTTTCATAAAGCGATTTATTGACAGAGATAATTTTACCTTTATTGAAAAGCTGATTTAAATTTTGATAAACATATTTTGTCCCAAAAGGTGTCTCTTTAGTCTTTTCAAAACTAGGATTCCAATCTATAGTTTTTGGAGCTTTAGAATAAATAATGGCAAATCCAATGAACAAACATATGACCACTATAAGATAAGCGATATTAAACTTGTTTTTAAACATTAGAATATCGACTTATTATAATTTGAAAATTGTTTCTCAATTTGATTATATTCTTGTTCATCTATAGAATGTTCACCATACCAAACCCAGTCAAAAACGTTTGTTATTTGTATGAATTTACTCTTATATGGCTCTTTTAGTTCAAACATATACTGCCAATTGGTTTTCTCGATACTCCATTGTATATAATGATATTCATTAAGTTTTTTAAGCGTATTTAAATATTGTAATCTTACAGCTAAACGATATTGTTTGTTTTTAAGTGCATCTTGAATTAAATAGTTAAAATCTAGTTCTTGGATATCTTCTTTTTCTATATCATAAGGAATATGTAAACTGGTCTTTCTTCTACTAAATACATGGCGGAGGTTAAATACTTGATAGAGGACATATAGAATAAAGCTAAAAAACGCTATATAGATAAGGATACGAAGGATGGAACCTACAATAGATAAATTTTCCCATTTACTAAAAAGCAATGTAAATAGCTTTTGTAAAAATCGTTCTAACATAAGCATAAAAGTAGTAGAACTTGGTTTGTTAGCTATTGGTGCTTTGCCGTAATCGTATTTTTTTAATTTTTGTAAAGATTCTATTTTTTGTACATCAAAATTTCTACATCGATAGATGCTAGAGTCATATTGTACAGGTATAGCATGCAAAACTTCTACATGTAAAAACAATAAACAAATACTAAAAATAAAAAATAGATATCCTCTCATATAGATTTGTATTATTGTACCTGATCATCTGCTTCTGCAGGATGAAGCGAATAGGGATAAACAAAAAAATAACTTATGATATAAGCCAAGGATAATACTATTATTGCCACTTTAACTAATTCAGGAATTTCTTTGTATTGGTGAGTTACAAAACTTTCTAAATAAGCTGCAGCTATAAATACAGGCACAAGTCCTAGCATAATTTTTAAGGAACGTTTTGCTGCTTCAATTAAAGATTGAGTACGAGTATAGGTTCGCGGAAATAAAATACTATTCCCTAACACTAATCCTGCACCACCAGCAATAACGATGGCAGTAATTTCGAGCGCACCGTGAATAAAAATTGTTGAAAAGGATATCCAAAAATATCCTTTTTGGATAAAGAACCATTGAAATGCACCTAACATAATACCATTGATAAACATATAATATAAGGTAACTATAGAACAGGTAATGCCTCCAATAAAAACATAAAAAGCTACTTTAATATTATTTGTAGCAATACCAAAAAACATGAGTGGTTTATTATCACTTTTGTAAACACCCATAGGATCCCCATTCTCGATATTATCATTAGTCATATTCACATAAGAATCACCAAGAATATAATTAGCTGTATTGGGTTCAAAATGTTGACAGGTAGCTCCAATGATTACAGCGATACAAAAAAATATAAAAGATAATAACATTTGTTTTCTACTTTGATAAGCTGCTATTGGAATTTCATGTGTAAAAAATGTAATGAATCGTTTAGATTCCTCTTTTTTGTTTTTATAAATTTTTCTGTGAATATGACTAGCTAATTGATTTAAGTATAACGACGTATTTGTGTTCGGATAAAAAGTACGCGTATAAGCTAAATCATCTGTTAGATGGACATATAAATCTGCGGTTTCATCAGCACTTAAATCACTCTGTTGATCTAATTTTTCTTCGATAGATTTCCAGGTTTGAGCATTTTTTTTTATGAAGCTTATTTCTCTCATGTAGATTGTAAAAAAAATCAATATGCAAGATAAGTATATTCAATAAAAATATGCATATTTTATAAAAAAAATAAGGCGGTAACAAGTACAGCCCTAAACAGAAAAGAATTATTTGAACTAAAACATGATTTATTTTTTACAATTTATTTACTGATTTGAGTATGATCTTCCAGTAGAATATGTACTATATAATTACCATTTGGTAAATCAATAATATTTACAAGGGCTTCATTTCCTTCTTGTATAATCGTATTTTATATTTCGCCTTTCAAATCAATTATTTGAATTTGTTGTATGTTGTTTGTAGTATTTATTTTAATAAAATCGCTGCTTGGATTAGGATAGATAATTACGTCATTTATTGTTGATGAAATTGAATGCGTAACATCTAAAGACTGAATTTCACTATAGGAATATTGCTGGTCATTATCTACTTGTTTAATTCTATAGTAGAGCGTATGAGCTTCTGTATGTAAAGCATCTAAATCCAAATAACAATAAGTACTTTATGATGCTGTATTTCCGTTTCCTTTAATGTGGGCGATAGATTCAAAATGGATGGCATCTATTGATTTTTCAATTTCGAAATAATTATTATTTATTTCCATATTGGTCGTCCAATTAATTTGCGCATCGTTATTGGATTCAGTTACGTTAAAGTTGTGCCATTCTAAGGTAGTGAGGTGAAATTACTTGCAGATAATCCGATATCTGCAATTTTTGTCATCCCATTTCTAGAGACTATAGGATTTGTAATAGTACCTGTAGAGGGTTTATGTGTCCCATCGAGAGTCCAACTACCTCCTCTACTTCTACTTATTAAATGAATCATATTTGGATCTGTAATATCAGGATAATTGTTTGGATAGATAATGCCTTTATAAACTCCATTTCGAAAATCTCCATTTACTATTTCCATTTTCCAATAACCTGTGCTACTTGCATCTAATAAATCAACACCCGCATCAGATATTACTAAACCTGCATCACCTGTATCCATAGATAGGTAAGTACCTTTCACTAAACCTCCAGTGACAGGTGCTGTGGTAAATTCTAGTTGAATAGGTCTATAGTCGGTCGATATTCCTATAGGAAATAATCCACTAATTCCACTATTTATCGAAGGTGCTAAATAACGAGCAAAACTTCCATTGATATAGCCATTACTTTGTTTCAGATTACCTAAGTTTACCGTATTAATGCCTAGGGTTACTAAAAAATTATTACTTTCTATTACTCCTGATTGTAAATCTAAACTATCAGTTACTTGTATGTTATATTTTATCACAAGTTTCTTAGTCGGACTAATTAAATTCAGTTTTAAACCATATACAATATTAGGTAAAGCATTTCCAGTATATTGATTGTTTCGGCCATTATAGATATATTTAGCTAGACTAGAAAATATTCGACTTCTAGTGGTAATATTCCCTTTTATACCTAAAATATTAATGCCACTATCTGATGCAATATATATGCTGGCATAATCATGCAAATTAAATGTGCCATTACCTGTTATTTTAAACGTATCGCATACAATACTGCCATATACATCCAAAGTTCTGTAGCTTGAAACAGGCGTTCTACGTGTAATATATAATTTTACATTTGTTTGAATGCTATAATTTAACTGTGAAGTATTAAATGCTCCACCAGTTCTATAAATAAAAGAACTATCTCCTGTAAAGTTCAACTCCCAAATCGTAGAACTTCCTCCTCCAATGGGATTAGCAATATTCCCAGAAGTTTGTATGAGTCCACCTTTGATATTCAGTTGATATAATCTGTTATATGGTCCAGCAAAATTAAATAAACCAGATTTTACGATAAAATTTTTGTTAATACTTAATGTATAATCATTATCATCGGCAAATTAAAAAGCTTTAGTACTTCTATTATCAAGTAAAAAATTACCATCAATTCTTTGGATGTAATTTTTCTGATTCCATGCTGCAGATGGAGCATAAGTTATTTTTAAATTTCCGAAAATAGCAACAGTAATGGGAGTATTAAAATCATACCAATCAATAATTTCTACATTGCTTTTAGGAGCGAAATTTTCTATTCCATTAAAGATAGATGTAGGGGCAAATCCTTTGTTATTATGATAATAGGTTCCACCATTTTGTATATTGAAAGTAGTTGTTGTATTAAATTAATGGAATCTACTGATCTTAATGAACCAGTATTCTCTATAAATAAACCAGATTGAGCACCAGCAATTTTCCAATTATTAATATTGACCATTGTATTTGTTCCTTGAATGATAAATGTATCATTTCCATTAAATGAAGTAGGAGAGAGGCCTACGCCACATCGACAAGTAGTCCAGTTGCTTAGTACAGTTGGGTTTCCAGAGCGAGCTGAATAGTACATAGTTGCATGTACGCTTGTTAGAAGCGTCACAAATAAGCATAAAATTGTTAGTGTTTTAAGGTTATGATGTAAATTTTTTCTCATAACCATTTATTTTTGAGTTAGTAGGGTTTGCTCTTCTACGGATACTAAAAAAAATGTTAGGATTTTAAAAAATACATTTTCAATTCGTTAACTGGTAAAAAGGAATCATGGATGAAAGATTCATTAGAGGCACGTACTATTTTCCCTTTTTCTATATGAAATAATTCATTTTGGCAATAGATTTCGCATTTAGGTGAACGTGCATAAATCCATTCAAAGGTTTTGAATTTGGGTTCAAATTGATCTTGAATCAATATTTTTTGATCATTTTCTAAGTGTATAGGATTAATTTTTGTATGATTGGAAAAATAATCTATCAATTCTTTTATGAAAATATCCCTATTTGAATTTTTAAGCAATTCTGAGAGGTTTTTTACATTGCTTCGAACACTTTTAGAGGCTTTCGATTCAATTTGCTTAAATGGCGATTGTATGCTTTTTTCGAGTTGATCTAAATTCGCATCAAACAATAAAGTGCAATGGCTTAGTATATTTTTTCTATTGGTAAATTGCGCATTACCCCCAATTTTATAATCACCTATATAAATGGAATTACGTTCATTTAGATATACTTCTATTCCTTTGCTTTGTAAAAAGCGAAATAGGTCATTCATGAAATAGTGGTAATTATTTACTTTATAGCTTTGACAATTAGAGAAAAAGGCAATATTGATATTTCCTAAATCGTGATATACCGTACCACCACCACTGATTCTTCTGCAAATTTCAATTTGATTTTCTATACAATATAATAAATCTAGTTCTTCATAAATATTTTGATTTCGTCCTATTACTACACAAGGCTTATTGACATATATCAATACATAGTCTTGCTCTGCGCAATCAAGTTGTTGCAATAAATATTCTTCAGCAGCTAGATTAAAAAAAGGATTATTCAATCTCTTAGGTTTGAATGACACCAGGATTAAATGCTCTGAACTCAGGGTTATGGTTTGCAGCTTCAATACCCATAGAGATTACTTTACGTGTTTCGATTGGATCGATAATGGCATCTACCCATAAACGTGCAGCTGCATATTCTGGAGTAGTGGTTTTTTGATATTGATCTGTAATCACTTTCAGTTGAGCCATTTCATCTTCTTTACTAATTTCTTGTCCTTTTGCTTTCAATGCACTTACTTGTATTTGCATCAAGGTTTTGGCTGCTTGTTCACCACCCATAACCGCAATTTTTGCACCTGGCCATGCTACAATCAATCGTGGATCATAAGCTTTCCCACACATAGCATAATTTCCTGCTCCATAAGAATTACCAACTATAATAGTAAATTTAGGTACTATACTATTAGCAACTGCATTTACCATTTTTGCACCATCTTTGATAATACCTCCATGCTCGCTTTTACTTCCTACCATAAAGCCTGTAACATCTTGAATAAATACAAGAGGAATTCTTTTTTGATTACAATTTAATATAAAGCGAGTTGCTTTATCTGCACTATCGCTATAGATAACTCCACCAAATTGCATTTCGCCTTTTTTAGATTTTACTACTTTTCGTTGATTGGCTACTATGCCTACACTCCATCCATTTATACGTGCATAACCACAAATAATCGATTGACCATATCCATCTTTATAAGCGATAAACTCACTATCATCTATTAATCGATTGATAATATCCATCATATCATAAGGTTTTGCGCTTGTTTCAGGGATAATGCCATAAATTTCTTTAGGATCAACTTTAGGTGGGAGTGGAGCGATTCGATCAAATCCTGCCACTTCTTTTTTACCATGTTTATCAATCAAACTTCTAATTGTTTTGATACAGGTTTCATCATCCTTCATTTTGTAATCAGTAACACCACTTATTTCGCAGTGTGTGGATGCACCACCTAGCGTTTCTTGATCAATATCCTCACCAATAGCTGCTTTAACTAAATATGGACCTGCTAAGAATACAGAACCACTTCCTTCTACTATCAGCGCTTCATCACTCATAATAGGTAAATAAGCGCCACCAGCTACACAGGGGCCCATAATAGCTGCTATTTGAGTAATACCCATACTACTCATCACCGCATTATTTCTAAATATTCTACCAAAATGTTCTTTATCAGGAAATATTTCATCTTGCATAGGTAAAAATACACCAGCACTATCCACTAAATAGATAATAGGTAATTTATTTTCAATTGAAATTTCTTGTGCTCTTAGATTTTTTTTGCCCGTTATTGGAAACCAAGCACCAGCTTTTACAGTGGCATCATTTGCAACTACTATACATAGTCGTTTCGATACATATCCTATCATAACAATTACTCCTCCAGCAGGACAACCACCTTGTTCTTCATACATTTCATATCCACAAAATTCCCCAATTTCAAATCGTTCGGTATTCTTATCAAACAATAGGTCAATTCGCTCTCTAGCTGTTAATTTACCTTTTGCTTTATGTTTTTCAATGTTTTTAAGTCCACCACCTAAGTGTATTTTACTTAATTTTTTCTTTAGTTCACTTACTTTTAGTTTTAAAGTATCTTCATTTTTATTGAATTCTATGTTTGTCTTTGTCATATACTTTACTAGATATTTACTTTCAAGCAAAATTAGTCAAAAATAATATTGTAGCGATTATATAATCAGTTAAAGGCAAAAAAAAACGACCACTACTTGTGGTCGTTTTTTTATAAGGTATGTGAGAATTAATTTCTACTTACAGTAATTTTTTTAGTTGCACTACCTGTAGCTGTTTGAAGCTTTAAGAAGTAGATACCACTTTCTAAATTAGAAACATTAATTTTTTCATTTAATGTACCATTGATAGAACCTAAAGCTTTAGTATATACTTCAGCACCTACGATATTAACGATTTTGATAGTAGCATCAGAAGCGTTAGTAACATCGATAGAAACATTTAATACATCATTAGCTGGATTAGGATAAACACTGATATTGTTATTTAAATTAATATCTTGAACTGATACATTCGTAACATTAATTGTTTGTGAATCACAACAAGTTCCAATTGGGTTTGTAGCGCAGAAACGAACCGTGTAAGTACCATTAGTTGTATAAGAATACACTATATTACCATTGGTTGTATTTGATACACCACCACCATTTCCATAGTTCCAAGTCCAAGATAATGCACCACCACCTGGGTTAGCATATTGGAAGTTAAATCTTCCACCAATAGTAGAACTAGGTACGATAGTAAATGTACAATTTGGAGCAGTAGCAACTCTAACAGTTCTTGTAGCTGTAGCAGTATTACCTGCAGCATCTGTAACAGTGTAAGTGATTGTATAAACACCAGCAGCTGAAGTATTAACAGTAGATACAACAGAGATTGAATCTGTTAAATCACCATCATAACAATCGTTAGCAGTAGCACCTGGATCAGCATAAGGACCTGAACCAACAGCTACCCATACAACTGTATCACCTAATACAGTGATATCTGGAGCTTGATTATCTAATTGAGCCGAGAATTCACCACTTGTAAAGTTGATATTAGATACATAGTGGAAATAACAAGTATCTAAATCATTTAAAGCTGCATTCATTCTAGAGAATACTGTAGGAATATTATAAGTACCTGAAATATTTCTTACTAAAGTAGATGTTTGTGGCCATAATACATCACCTTCCCAAATAGCATCACCAACTGTAAAGTTTTTAGGAGCAGTTCTTGTTTGTGCAACCACATCAAGACCAATCATTTTGAAATCTGGTAAATCATTATTTTGATTTAAACCTACTGTAGAAGAATCTGAATCTACCCAAGAGAAGAATACTTTTGTACCATCTTCAGTTCTAGATGCTTTTAAATAATTATCCATAGTTAAAGAACCAGCAACTACATCTTTTCTTAATGAGTTGATGAAATCTAAACGGATAGCTCTCCACTGACAATCAACGTTGAAAGTAGGATCGAAAGTAATATCGTATAAATATTTATCTGGTGCATTTCCTAATACTGAAAATGGAGTAGTAGTAGAACCAGGTAATACAACCACAGCAATATGTGGATTACCATTAATGTCAACAGTAATACCTAATTCAAAAGAAGTAGATGCTGGACCGTTAATTGGATCATAAACGATACCATTGATAGAATCTAAATCTAAAGCAATCATTGAAGACCAAGTAAGACCACTATCAGTAGTTTTGTATAAAATTGGATCAAAAGTACCTTCACCATCGTTAGTTACATCGGCAGAAGCAACGATCCATCCATATTTACCTGATGGGTCAAATGCTATTTGAGTACCATTGATATGTGTTTCACCATCAGCTGTATTATCTAATGGTGGATTCAATACTAGTGGAGCTGTCCAAACAGTTGCATTTGAATCGGCATTCCATACCCCTTTATAAACAGAGATTCCTGTTGGATTTGTTCCGTCAGAAGCTACGATATATTCATCAACTGCCCAAAAAGTACCTGGTTTACTTTGAATTAAACTTGAAGCGATATTGGTATTGCTTGAATTTGGAGTATATCTTCTTTCAGTATAAGTAGGTACAGAGTTATTTAATTGTCCTCTACCATGACAATATCCTTGCCAGTCAGCGTTTGTACCACCATCATGGAAACTACCAATATAATTGATATATGAATTATTTGGATCAGTATTACCAGTTGGGTTATAAATTAATGCATTTGGGAAACGACAAGCAAAACCTGCTTGAGTTCCACTTGGATTTAATAAACCATGATCGATAGTCCATGTTGCACCACCATCAGTAGAAACATCATATCTGTATTGACCATTATTAGCATCATCTCCAACGAATTTTTTGTTATCTGTTCTATGTACGAATAAAACTTGATTTGTTGAAGTATTATAAGAAACTTGATTAACCCCACTGTTTATAATAGTAAAAGGGTTACCTGAAGTTCCTAATGCAACAGTAGAAACTGTTCTGCTTGAACCTCTAGCTGCTGTTGGTCTATCAACTGCAACACCTGTGCTTCCTGTAGCATTGTTTTCTACAGTTTTGTAGTCGATTTTAGAAAGTAGTCTTGGAGCGCTTACAGAACCAGATTGAGCCATTAGCCCAACTGCTGTAAACAATGCAAAACCTGAAAGTAATAGTTTTCTCATTCTTTTTGGTTTATTTAATTAATAATAATTTAAATTGTATTTAACAACAAACCTACTCCATTTTTAGATATTTTCAAAATGAATAGATGAATTGTTTATTCTTTAGATATAAACATATATGAATTGGTTGTATCTCCAATGTCATTATATTGTAAAAACTATCTTTTAGCTCCTTTTTGTTGGTTTTTCAATTGAGCTTGTTGCTGTTTACTATAGTTTTCAAGCTTTTCCATCCAACCCCCTTTTTTAGCTGGGGCATTTTTCTTAGCATGTATTTCAGCTTTTAATTTTTCTTCATTGATGAAGAATTTTTTAATGATCCATACTTGAATAATAGAAAATACATTAAACAATAAATAGTAATAAGTTAAGGCTGCAGAAAAACTATTAAACATAAAAAACAACATAATAGGGAATATATATGGCATATACTTCATTCCCGGATTATCTTGACTTTGTGGTTGAGGTGTAATAAACGCATTTAATAAAGAAGTCAAAGTCATCAAAATCGTAAATAAACTCAAGTGATCTAATCCTAAAAATGGGGCAAAACTCCATATAGAATCATAAGTAGATAAATCATGTGCCCATAAAAATGGTGCTTGTCTGAGTTCTATCGATGCTGGAAAAAAATTATACATCGAAATTAAAATCGGCATTTGTAAGAGCATAGGTAAACACCCACTAAGAGGACTGGCACCCACTTTACTCATGATCTTCATTTGCTCAGCGCTATATTTTTGAGGATCGTTTTCATATTTTGCTTTTAATTCATCTAATTCAGGTTTCATGATTTGCATGATCGCACTTTGTCTACTTTGTTGTAAAGTAAACGGAGTAAGTACTAACTTAATTAATAAAGCTAGAATAAAGATGATTAATCCATAATTAGTAGTGAACTTTTTTAAGAAATTAAAAATAGGAATAATAGCATATTTATTGACAAAGCCCATCCATTTAAACAATGCAAAGTTAGAAGCTAGTGGAATCATTTTTTCATATCCTTTATCCAACTTTTTTAAAGCCATATAATCATTAGGTCCTAAATACCATTCAAAGTTTAAACTTGAATTTGCACTATTCGTATAGGGTATAGATAAACTTGAAATATATTTCTTGTTAAAAGAAGTATCTTTTGCATTAAAATCAGTGGCTAATGTACCACTCATGCCTTCTTTACAAGAAAGTATAGAACTGAAAAATTGTTGTTTATATCCTATCCAATTTAAATCAGATTCTTTAATACTTTGGGGAGTTTGTCCTTCTAACTGAGAGGTGCTTTTTATTTTATTTTGATAGTATAATGCAGAATATCTTCTTTCAGTTAATACTTTATATTCTAATTGACGACAGGTTTGATACCAATTTAAATTTATATAAGCAATATTAGATAGTAATACATCATTTAAATTGACAAAGTTTAATTTATGATCCACTACATAACTATTCCCAGATATCGTATATAATTGTTCTACATACTTACCATCTGCTGCTTTAAGTTTAAAGGAAATAGATTTTTTTTCATCTCCTTTCAATACAATATTTTGGGCATCCGTTTCAAATATCATATCGTCCGTATTAATACTTAAATTATTATTTGTTGAGAAAATAAATGAATAATAATTGTCTTTATGAGTCGTCAGTAATAATGGTTTTTGATCATGTGTTTTAAATTTCTTCAATTCTACTTGTTGTATTGATCCACCCTTTGATGAAAATTCAATTTTCATTAATTCTGTTTCTATAGTAAGATGTTTTACAGCTTGTTTCGTACTATTAGCAAAAACTCCATATTTACTAGCTAATTCATATTGTTTCGTTGAATCTGATACAACTGGTGTTTTAGATATAGTTGCTGGATTAGAATTAATAGAAGTATTAGTAGTTGTAGTGGTTTTAGAAGCAGTAGCCGTATTTTCTGTTTTAGCTTTCAAGATTTGTTTTTGTTTCTTTCCATTTTCAAAAGATACATACATAAATATCATGAAAAGCACAGATGATAAGAATAAGCCTATAACGGTATTTTTGTCGAACATTATATTAGTTTTATTAGATCAGATTTTTTGTAAAAAACGATTGCAAAGGTAATATAAAAAAAGAGGATAAATAGAAGTTGACTT
>CANHVE010000031.1 GCA_947464015.1 Saprospirales bacterium
GGACTATTTCTATTCGCCATTTAGCAAGAATTGCTCGAGTAAACAATGAAGTGTTTTTAAATGAATTGATATGGCGCGATTTCTATCATATGATTTTATGTAATTACCCTCATGTAGTAAGCAAATCCTTTAAAGCAAAATATGATCAAATCAAATGGCGTAATAATGAAACCGAATTTGAAGCTTGGTGTGCTGGTAAAACAGGCTATCCAATAGTAGATGCAGGTATGCGCGAACTCAATGAAACAGGTTATATGCATAATCGTGTGCGTATGATTGTAGCTAGTTTTTTATGCAAACATTTATTGATCGATTGGCGTTGGGGGGAAGCCTATTTTGCGGCGAAGCTCATCGACTTTGAATTGGCTTCTAATAATGGAGGATGGCAATGGGCATCGGGTAGTGGAACTGATGCTGCTCCATATTTTAGAATCTTCAGTCCGAGCGAACAAAGCAAAAAATTTGATGCTCAACTCACCTATATCCGCAAGTGGATTCCAGAGCTCGATACATGGCAATACCCTACACCTATCGTAGATCATAAAATGGCACGCGAACGATGTTTAGCCGCATATAAAGAAGGCTTGGCCGAACGGACTTAATTACTATATTATCCAATTTATACTGTGTATAAATTCAATTACAGCAAGTGTTACTGTCTTTATCTTCGTGTATAATTAATTTCAATTATGAAAAAGAAAATTGCTGTACTCACAGGTGGTTATACTGCAGAAATTGATATCTCTTTGAAAAGTGCTGTCAATGTGATGAATCAACTCGATACTACTAAATTTGATACCTACTTAATTTATATCGATGCACAAAAATGGGTATATATCGATGCACAAAAAAATGAGTACCCAGTCAATAGAAATGATTTTAGTATCACTTTAAACAATCAACCAATTCATTTTGATTGTGTGGTGTTTTTCCCTTTGCATGGTTCACCAACTGAAGATGGAAAAATTCAAGGCTACTTCGATATGATTGGTCAAAAGTACGTTGGATGTGGCGTTTTAGAAGCATCATTAACGTTTGATAAAGCAGCAACCAAAAAATATTTAGCCAATAGTAATGTATTGATGGCAAAAAGTAAATTGTATTTCAATACCGAAAAAATAGAGGCCATTATTCAACATACACAAGCAAATTTAAGTTTACCACTTTTTGTGAAACCTAATAAAAATGGCTCTAGTTATGGGATTTCTAAAGTGAATGATTGGAGTGAATTAGAAGCAGCTATCGTAAAAGGTTTTGAATTTGATAATGAATTAATCATTGAAGAATTTATTGCCGGCAGAGAAATGTCCATAGGAGTCTATCAGTTAGGAGGAATCGTATATTCCTTACATCCAACTGAAATTAAAAGTCAAAATGACTTCTTCGATTATAAAGCGAAATATTTGGGAGAAAGTAGTGAAATTACTCCTGCAGAAATTAGTGATAGCTTAACTAAAAAGTTACAAGAAATTAATATTCACGTCTACAAAGAACTTGGATTGAAAGGTTATGCCCGTATCGATTATATCATGAAAGGAGAGGAGTTCTATTTGCTAGAAGCCAATACCACCCCAGGTTTTACTAGTGAAAGTCTATTGCCTCAACAATTGCGTTATGCTCAAATAAATATACAAGATTTCTTTACCCAATTGATTGAAGAACGATTACTGCTTAAGTAGCATAAATTACAATTTTTCACTTCTACAGATTTCATTGAATTAATTCATTTTTTTTGATGAATAGATTGTAATTTTGCACCCTATCAATTCCTCCATTTTTTTATGAAAAAACTACTCATACTTATTGTAGTGTGTCTGTTTTGTGGTTATACATTTGCTACTAATTATACGATTAGTGGTTTTGTTAAAGATGCCAAATCAGGTGAAGCACTTATTGGTGCTAGCATTTATATTAAAGAATTAAAAAAAGGTGTAGCCGCTAATACCTATGGTTTTTACTCGATTACTTTGCCTGAAGGTACATACACTATTAGTTATAGCTATATTGGCTATATACAACAAGATGCTACCATACAAGTGAATAAAGAGATTCGTATGAATATCGATATGAAATCATTGGATAAGCAAATTGAAGAAGTGACTATTACTTCTAAACGTGCCGATAAAAATGTGGAGAGTTCAGATATGGGTAAAGTCGAATTGAAAATGGAAGATGTCAAAAAACTTCCTGCGTTATTAGGGGAAGTGGATATCATGCGTACTATTCAGTTATTACCTGGTGTAATGAGTGCAGGTGAAGGAAATAGTGGCTTTTATGTTCGTGGGGGTGGACCCGATCAAAACCTAGTCTTATTAGATAATGCAGTAGTTTATAATCCAGGACATTTGTTTGGTTTCTTTTCTATTTTTAATGGAGATATTATTAAAAATACTACCTTAATAAAAGGAGGTATGCCTGCCAATTATGGAGGTAGATCTTCCTCTGTTTTAGATATTTCTATGAAAGAAGGAAACATGAAGAAGTGGCATGCAGACGGAGGTGTAGGTATATTAGCTTCTAGATTAACCATTCAAGGACCTATTAAAAAAGATAAGTGTTCAATTATTTTATCAGGTAGAAGAACCTATATCGATTTGATTTCAAAACCAATTCTTAAAAAAGTAAAAGATGGCCAATTCCAAGGGAATACGTATTATTTCTATGATTTAAATGGAAAGATAAATTTTAAATTTTCAGATAAAGACAGAATCTATATTAGTGGTTATTATGGCAAAGATGTATTTAAATTTAAACCTGCTGGTGGTTCATTTAATGCCGATTTGAAATGGGGTAATGCAACAGGCACATTACGTTGGAATCACTTATTTAGTGATAAATTATTCTTGAATACGTCTCTTGTATATAATCAATATAATTTCGATGCCTTAGCTGGTTTTTCTGATATTGAATTCAAATTAAAAAGTGGGGTGAGAGATATCAATGGCATGGTTGATTTCGATTATTTTCCTTCTATTTTGCACGCAGTGAAATTTGGTTTTACCTATACCAATCATACATTCACTCCAAGCACCACTACAGGTAAAGCAGGTGAAACAACCTTTAATGCCCAATTGAATAAGAAAAAATATGCTCATGAATATGCTGCGTATTTATTGGATGATATTGCGGTGACAGATTGGTTGAAAATCAATGTAGGAGCTAGAATTTCGGGTTTCACCTTAACAGGACCTTATAAAAAAGTATATAAAAATTTTGGTGATATCGATACCATACAATATTTACGTAAAGATATTTTACAAAACTATGGAGGCTTTGAACCTCGTATATCTGCTCGTTTCCGTATCAATAAAAATATCTCTATCAAAGCAGGTATCACGGTGAATAAACAATATATGCATTTGGTTTCGCGCTCTACCACTACCTTACCATTTGATGTGTGGGTGCCTAGTACCGAACGAACTAAACCACAAACAGTAATTCAATATGCTGTAGGTTATTTTCAAAATTTCAAAAGTGATATGTTTGAAACCAGTATTGAAGCCTATTATAAAGATTTACGTAATCAAGTGGAATATGGCGAAAGCTATGTTACTCAAATCGATCAGGATGAAGAAAACGGTTTTACCTATGGAAAAGGACAAGCATACGGAGTTGAATTTTTTGTGAAAAAAGCAAAAGGTAAATTTACAGGATGGATCGGTTATACTTTATCTTATACTTGGCGTAAATTCCCTGAATTAAATAATGGCAATAAATTCCCTGCTAAGTTTGATAGACGTCATGATATATCAGTAGTATTACAATATGATATCACTAAGCGATTGAATATTTCTACTGTATTTGTTTATGGTACTGGAAACACTACCACTATGCCTATTGGTAGATATTTTGTAGATGGACAAATTGTAAATGAATATGGGGCAAGAAATGGCTATCGATTGCCAGCTTATCACCGTTGGGATATTTCATTAACGTATGTGATCAAAGATAAAAAATGGTATAGCGATATCAATTTTTCTATTTATAATGTGTATAGCAGACAAAATCCATTTTTCATTTTTAATGATATTCAAGGAAGCACTTCCAATGGCGATTTAACTATCAAATCCAAACAAGTTTCCTTGTTCCCTATTTTACCTTCAATTACCTGGAATTTTAAAATTTAAAAAGGCATCGTTATGAAAAATAAACATTGGTCACAATCACGATATACATACTTTATAGTACTTGTTGCTTTACTAAGTTTAGTAGCTTGTACTAAAGAAATCAATTTAGATTTACCTGCACCAACAGATAAAATAGTTGTGCAAGGAAGTATCGAAATAGATCAACCACCATTCATTATCTTAACTAAAAATCAAGCATATTATTCAACTTTAAGTTTGAATGATTTAAGTGCTTATTTTATTAGAGATGCTAAAGTATTGGTATATACCGATGCTGGCGATTCTACTTATTTAAATGAGTTTTGTATCGATAATCCTGCTGTGGCTGCAGCATTTGGTTTTGAGTTTAGCGATTCAGTAAATAGCAATATTTGTGTTTATACAATCCCCGATATCTTAACTTGGTTTAGTACAGGTACGGGTTCATTAGTAGGAAAAGAAAATACAACCTATCATCTAACGGTAGTTTCTGACAATAAAATGGCAAATGCAACTACTACCATTCCTTCATTGTATCCTTTCGATTCTTTGCAAGTGCGCAATCATCCAGATGCAGGTAGAAATGATAGTTTAGCCTCAGTATATATGTATTTGACTTTTCCTCGTGGCGTAGATAAATATGTACGTATTCAAACATCCACCAATAATGGTCCGTATTATACTATGTCGGGGGGCTCTGTGTATCAATACAAAGTATTTGATGGAACAAATGTAGGATTGCCTTTAACAGAAGGATTTGGACCTAACTCATCATTTAATAGAGATCGTTTTGGATACTTCTTACGAGGCGATACTGTAGGTGTAAAATGGAGTCAAATTGATAAAGGAGTATATGATTTTTATAGCACGGTAGAAAATGATGGTGGAGATAGTCCATTTTCATCTCCTATTAAAATCATCTCTAATGTCAATGGAGGATTAGGTGTATGGGCTGGATATGCTACTACTTATGGTAGTATTGTCGTACCTAAGTAAAATCCTCTTCATTATATTTTCATTTTTACTAATTGCTTCTTACCTTTGCGACTTAATAAATAAGATCAATATTTATGTCACATACAACGTTAGTTTTAATTCGTCACGGACAAAGTCAATGGAATTTAGAAAATAAATTTACTGGTTGGGTAGATGTACCACTTACCGCTAAAGGGGAAGAAGAAGCTAAAGCAGCCGGACATTTATTAGCCAACTATAAGTTTGATTTAGCTTATACTTCTAAATTACAGAGAGCTCAAAATACGTTAAAAATGGTATTAGCTGAGAGTGGTAATACGAATGTACCTACTATTGAAGATCTGGCGTTAAATGAGCGCATGTATGGCGATTTACAGGGATTAGATAAAACAGAGACCGAACATAAATTTGGGGTAGATCAAGTAAAAATTTGGAGAAGAAGTTATGATATCGCACCACCTAATGGTGAAAGTTTAAAAGATACTGCTATTCGAGTTTTACCTTATTATGAATCAACTATTTTACCCCAATTACAAGCGGGTAAAAATATCATAGTTGCCGCACATGGCAATAGTTTAAGAGCACTCATTATGGATATTGAAAAAATGACTCCAGATGAAATCTTAGCATTTGAAATACCTACAGCAACTCCTCGTGTATATGTATTTGATGAAAATATGAATATACTTGAGAAACGTTTCTTAAAATAGTTGTACTCATTTTTTTAATTCAAGGAATATAAAATTTCCCTTGTGCTAGCATACGATCTGGATTTTCTATTAACACAAAGTAATAGAAACCGTGATGCAAATTACTATTATCGAAACTCACTTTTCTATCGCTGACTGCTTTGTTTTCATACAAAACTCTTCCACTGATATCATATAAAATAAATACGGGATTGTTCAACTCATTTGTTGTATTGAAGAATAATGTACTTTGGTTATATTCATTATAAATGGAAAATCCTCCTAAATTATAGTTGGCATAAAACGCCGTTTTTACAGTTGATTCTTCTTGTTCATTCCAACTTATTTTATAGTAGTTCATACTATTGGGAATAGGATTTATATCTGTAAAGTGATAGGTAGTGGAAGCTCCAGCTAAATCGCATGGATGATAGAGGTGCCCAATTTTATCAAAGTTGCCAATAGAATCATTGCTTCTATAAATATCAATTCCGTCACAACTATTCTCAGGTGCATGCAAACTGATTAGAAGCTCATCATTTATTTGTTGTATATCATCAATATAAGCATTAGTCTGCGCCATAATAGTGCTTTGGAAACAAATCATAAATTCGATGAAAATAATTCTATACATGTAAAAACTTAAACGCATCTAAGCTTTTATTTAGTATTTTTGTATAAATACAATCAAGATGAATACCTTAAAATATTTTGTAGAAACGAAAGTTTTTGGTGTATGTACGTATTTAGGCGAGTTAATGAAAATGCCTAAAAAAAACATTCGATTATTTTTTATCTATTTATCCTTTGTAACTGCTGGTTCACCTATTATCGTATATTTGATATTAGCCTTTTGGTTTAAGATGAATGATTATATTTATAGCGAACGCAAATCAGTTTGGGATTTATAAACGCATTTTTACTTTATTGATGATGCGCTTTATCTTTTAATTCTTGTGCTAACTCTTTCCCTAAGTATAACTCAATTAATTTATGTCCCAAATAAATCATAGGCGTTAATGCAATAGCCATAATGAATTTATAGATATAATTAACGCTTCCTACAGCTAAAACCAAAGGAATAGTCCATTGACCAGCTTGTCCAACTTTAGCGATATAAAAAGCATAAAACAATACTACAAAACTATCGATGAACTGAGAGAATAGGGTAGAGCCTGTACTACGCAACCAAATATATTTTTCACCTGTACGTTTTTTAATGGCATGAAAAATATATACATCTAGTAATTGTCCAATAATAAAAGCTATAAGTGAACCAACTATAATATTATTCCCTTGTCCAAATACAGCTAAATAGGCTTCTTGAAAATTGAGTTTTTCGCCATAATTAGAACTATGAATCCACCAAGAAGCTGGAGCTGTGTGCATACCTAGATTTAGCATCACAAAAGAATAGGCAACCATACTAGCTGCAATAATCGATAAAAATCGTACCCCACGAATACCGAAATATTCATTGATGATATCGGTCATGATGAATACGAAAGGCCACAATAATACACCACAAGTTAAACTGAAACCAATAATTTCTTCCCCAAAAATATGAAAATGTAGAGGTGTAATACCGAGTGTATCATCGAGCGAAAAAATCTTCACCCCCATAAATTCTGCAACCAAGGCATTACTAAGAAAAAAAGCAGCTAATACAATAAATAATCGCACCGCTTTATTTTTTAAATCAAAAGAATGAGTTGTTTGCATAATATGAATTTATAGGATAGAATTCTAATTAGTATAATACGATAGTGTAATAAATTGTTTAATCGATATACTACACCAGTTATTCTGCTGCTTTGAATGCTTCAAGTTTTTCAACCATATTTTTCGAACCAATATAAACGGGCACTCGTTGATGCAATTCTGTAGGCTCAATATCCATAATACGATTCAATCCATCTGTGGCTTTTCCGCCAGCTTGTTCTACTAAAAAGGCCATTGGATTACATTCATATAATAAACGCAATTTACCTTTAGGAGCTTTAGTTGTAGGTGGATATATAAAAATACCTCCTTTGATTAAATTTCTATGTAAATCGGCTACCATCGAACCAATATAACGATGCGAGTAAGGTCTATTTTCGTCTTTTACATTCTCTTTGCAATAGGATACATAATCTCTAACATATTGTGGCCAATTATTGGTTTCACCTTCATTAATCGAATAGATTTTACCATTAGCAGCTGTTTGGATATTCGGATGTGATAAACAAAATTCACCAATCGTTGGATCGAGTGTAAATCCATTCACCCCATTTCCAGTAGTATAAACCATCATGGTACTACTGCCATATATTACATAACCAGCAGCTACTTGATGTTTCCCTGCTTGTAAAATATCATGTATCGTAGGAATACCCGTACTTACTCTTTTATAAATAGAAAAAATGGTTCCGATAGATGCATTCACATCGATATTTGAAGAGCCATCTAATGGATCGAAAAGCACTACGTAATGAGCTTCTTGTGCATGTTCATCTGTTACAATAATAAAATCTTCTTCTTCTTCGCTACCCATCGCACAACATTGTCCGCCTGCTTTTAAATATTTAATCATTTGTTCGTTGGCATATTCATCTAATTTCTGAACTTCTTCTCCTTGCACATTGCGAACACCTGTCATGCCCAAAATATCAACCAATCCGGCTTTATTTACTTCTCTATTAATAACTTTAGAAGCGAGAGCAATATCGCGTAAAAGTTTCGATAAATCTCCTTGTGCAGAAGGAAAATCTTTTTGTCTTAAAATAACATATTCATCAAATGTGATTCCTTTTAAATCTTGCATACCTATTTTTTTTATTTAATAATTATCTTCGTGTCGATTCTTTAATATTTTACAAAAATAGTTAAACCATGTCAGATACTCTATATCAAGTATATAAAAATGCAACTTTAGCGCTACCACGCCCATTTATATTGCTCGATAAAGATTTATTAGACCAGAATATAAAGGCTATTTTGCAACGTGCTCATGGAAAGTCAATACGAATTGCCTCTAAATCGATTCGTTCGGTAGCTATCCTAAAAATGTTGCTCGAACAATCGCCAACTATGATTGGAGTGATGAGTTATAGTGCTGAAGAAACCTTGTTTTTACTCGAAAATGAGATTCAAAATATTTTGATTGGTTACCCAATCGTAAACAAAGAACATATTCGTCAACTTTGTGTAAAAATCGCGACGGGCGCACAAGTAACGTTTATGGTCGATTCGATAGAACACATACAATTAATCGAAGCATGTGCAGCAGCTATTCCTACAACCGTAAATGTCTGTATCGATATCGATATGAGTTCAAAATTTCCTTTCATTTATTTTGGGGTTTATCGAAGTAGTATTAATACTTTAGCTCAACTTAAGACATTGGTGCAGTATATCAAAAGCACTTCACATATCAAGATTCATGGATTAATGGGTTATGAAGCCCAAATAGCAGGCTTGCCCGATCAGGTGGCTTCCAAAGGATTTATGAATCGGGTGATTTCATTCTTAAAGAAAAAATCGATTGCTGAAATTGCTGCTCGTCGAAAAGCTTGCGTAGATTATCTTCAAGCGGAAGGCTTTACATTATCCATCATCAATGGGGGAGGCACAGGCTCTATCGAATCTACATTACAAGAAAATTATATCAACGAAGTAACAGCAGGTTCTGGTTTTTTCAATTCCCATTTATTCGATTCGTATAAACAATTCAAACACCAAGCTGCACTGATGTATGCTATTGAATGTACTCGTAAGCCCCAAACGAATATCATTACATGTAGTGGTGGGGGCTATGTGGCAAGTGGTGCCATCGGACACAATAAACAAGCCATTCCACATTTACCATTAGGTCTCCAATTAATTCCTGATGAAGGAACAGGAGAAGTGCAAACACCTATGGATATTAGTCATTGTAAGGTGCCTATTCAATTGGGCGATCCAATATTTATGCGACATAGCAAGGCCGGTGAAGTATGTGAGCGATTTAATAAAATACATATTTTAATCGATCAAAAAAATATACTCGAGGTAAATACCTATCGTGGAATTGGAAAATGTTTTTTATAAATAAAAATAGAAATCATCATGCATCAACATATTCAACTAGCACATCAATGGTTCGACGCCTTTAACAAACAAGACTTAGATGCACTCTTAGCTTTATACGACGATAACGCTGAACATTATAGCCCTAAATTAAAGTTGCATCAACCCGAAACACAGGGACTGATTCAAGGCAAAGCGGCTTTATGTCAATGGTGGCAAGATGCTTTTCAACGCTTACCCGAATTGCACTATAAAATCATTCATTTGATGGCAGATGAGCAACAAGTGTTTATGGAATATATGCGACATACACCTAATGAACCCGATTTAAGAGTTGGAGAAGTTTTAAGTATTGAAGGAGGTAAAATTATCGCTTCAAGAGTTTATCATTCTTAATACTTTTTATTTCCAATTTTATTTCTATATTTGTTATAACATCTAAAAAATAAAAATATGAAAGCTTTACACATATGTATTTTAACTTCAGTCATTTTAGCTGGAATCGTTTCTTGTACTACTTCTAAAAGTACCACCTCCACAACTAATTCTAATGCTAACTCAAGCACCACTACATCTGCTACAGAGCCTAAAAAAGCGGCAATAACTCAAGAGGATGCAGATAATATCTCTAAAAAAATGAGTTTAACTACAGTTGCTGATTTAAATAATGGTGGCACTATTTATAATGCTGAATGTGGTGTTTGTCATGGCTTAAAAAAACCTAATGCTCGTTCGGAAGATGAGTGGAAAGCAATCGTTCCTAACATGGTTCAAAAAGCTAATGCAAAAGCTGGTAAAATTCAAATTACACCTGGTCAAGAACAATTGATATTGAAATATCTTGTGGTGATGTGCAACAAATAATTAATAGTTAATAATTAATAATTAATAATTAAAAATTAAAAATACTGCTACGAAACTAAAGCTAGGTTTGTAGCAGTTTTTTTATGCCCAATACGCTCAATCATGCTATTTCTATGCATGATAAGCACCATATCTCTTTCTACTAATGCATATGCAATATCATAACACGAATAATAAACAATTCCTTTTCTATCTATCGTTGTTTGGGTATAATAATTAAAATTTAATCCTAATTCAGCTAAATTTTGTTTGGTAGATTTAGATATTTCATCCACTAGTAATTGATCTAAGAGACGTCTGTTTTTGCGTAAAATATTATTGATAGTACGCATCATATTATTTTGGTCGCTATTTAACTTATTATTATGCTGATTGCGACAATGGTCGGTGCAATATATTTTATCAGAACGACCAATTAGAGACTCCCCGCATTCGGGGCAGCATCTGGTTTCAAGATTTTTTTTCATGTGTTGTTTTGTTAATTAAAAAAATGGTTGCTTTATATGTATTGTATGGATTAATTATACTTGATTGTTTTCAATGTTTTTCGATGTGCTTCTCGATCTTGTAAGACAATAAAATACTGACCAGTACTCACCACATTTCCTTGATCATTTTTACCATCCCAACTCAATTGATAATGACCTGCTTTCATTTCCTGATCATCCACTATATGTTTGATTATATCACCATAGATAGAGTAGACAGTAATACTCAACTCAATTTCATTGCTTAATGTAAATTCAATTTGTGTTTGCTCTTTCATCGGATTAGGATATACTTGTGCCGATATAAATAAATTTTCTGCAGAAGCAATACCAACACTACTTTTTAATTGCATCGAATAGACTCCATTTCCATGTGTACCTATCACCACAGTTCCATCATAGGTTCTAGAAGTAATCATATTTACTGATACATTACCAATCGTACTCGCCCCTTCTTGTGTCCAAATAGTGGACGTACCATTCAAAACAGATGTAGCAAATAATCCAACACTCGTACCTGCAAAATAAATAGTAGTATCAGCATCATGATAAATATGTATCCAGTTGATGGATGGGCCATCACCACTACCATCTGGGTTTTGTTCTAAATTGCCACTCACATCTTGCCAATTCGCTCCAGCATCAGTGCTATAAAAAATACTTTTAATTCCATAATTAGAAAAAGAGGCAATGACTTTATTGGCATCTTGCTGATCCACACTAATAGCACTTACATAAGCACCTGTTGGCATAGAACTATTCGATATCAAACGCTTTGCACAAGTAGTGCTAGATGCCGTATCTAGTAAATATATTTGTCCATTATCAGTTCCGAAATATAATTTGAGTGAATTGTTCTGACCCATGGCTAATGCAGATAAGTTAGGTGAACTAAATCCAATTCCAGTTGATGTATTGATTAATTTTTTCCAGCCAGTTCTGATGGTATTGTATTCATCATTAATAACAGGAATATAATTTAAACTATCATTACGCCATATATTTTTCCCGCCACATAAATACATTACATTATCGTTAGAAGGATCTAAAATAAAAGGATTGATAAAGTCATATCCACTTCCTGTAGTAGGATCGATACGTGTTAAATTAAGTACGGTACCATCATCTTGAATCTCAAATTTAAAGGTCTTTCCACTTTGATAAGAGAGATAATAATTCGTTCTATTTCGTGTAATGGCACAAAAAGCGCCATCTCCATAAAATACATGTTTCCAATCCACACTAGCATCATCGGAAGCGGTAAATTCAGTACCATTATCTTGCAATCCACCTACTATCACTTTACTACTAGTATTTCCAGGCTCAATTGCTACCGTATAAAATTGAGAAGTCTTATGACTGTTATTTAAACTGATATACAAAGGAGTTTCAATGGTGATATCAGTACTTGCATAAATTCCACCATCATTGGTCGAGTATACATATTTAGCATTTGAATTCTTAAATAGTAACATATGTTGATCGGGATGATGATTCGGCCAAACATAATTTGAATGTTTAATCGTATCACATTGATATCCTCCAATCCATTTATAATTATCGGTGGTAAACCCATCTGTACTTCTATAAATATTAGTACCACCTAATAAAACAAAATTAGGATCATCTGGCTTTACCGCGATACACATATCATAGCTGCTTTGTGAAGAATAATAAGCGAAGTCAAATGTGAAAAAACCGGTACAATGTTCATCAGGCAAATGGGTTGTTCTATTTTGCCAGGTACCACCAGCGCCTGAACCATCACCACTTACGTATTGATAATGCCATAATTGATGCGCGTTTGAACCTGTTCCCGGCGTATTGGCAATCATATAAATTTGAGCTTCATCACTTGGTGCATAGGCCAATTCTATTCGATCATAAGTAGATGCAAAACCAGCAGGTGTTATATTCACCCAATTGATACCATCCACACTTCTCCATATACCTTTATCTAAAGAGGTACTACTCAAAGTTGCATAAAAAATACCCGACGGTGTTTGTTTTAAATCTACATATTCTGCTATCCCTCCAACGGTATCTAAACCTAATACAGCTGTCCAACTAGTTCCTCCATCCACACTTCTATAGATACCCCCATAAACGGCAGCTAATACTACGTCTTGAGAACTATTCGTTTTATCGCAAACGATATCCCAAACGACGTCAAAATCGCCAAGGGTCAGGTGAGTGGTAGGAGTATTAGAAACAGTTGAAGGAATTAAACTCCAACTCACTCCATTATTAGTTGATTTATAAATACCATTTCCACTGGCTAAATTTGAAAAAGAGGCAATACTATTGATGCCATAAAATTCACCAGTTCCGCAGTACCAAGTGCTCGTATGGCCACTACGTGTATCTTGTGCCAAACAAGTAGCAGATTTCAATTGAGCAGGAGTGAGGGTCTGAGTAAATAAAGCTCCTCCATTAGTGCTTCTGAATATTCCGCCTGTAACACTTGCAGCCAGTAAAATATTTTCATTCGCAATATCTACCCCAATGGCACGTGTTCTGCCTCCAAAATTATTCGGACCTCTACTCATCCAACTAACACTTCTACTCCCATCATTTTTTTTAGGTAAGCTAGCAGCAAATTGCAATTCTTTAGTACGAATATTAGCTGGTATTTTTCCAGTAGTTGGATTGGCTAATCGTTTATATTCATAAGTAGCTCGATCATTTGCTTCACCTATTCCATAAGGTGCATGGCTTGTATTTTTATTTTTTGTGCTTGTTTGAATTTTGTTTTGATGTGAATACATCATACAAAAACTACTTAAACCCACTGCGATGAAGAGTATTGATATAAATCTCATATATGTCATTTGAAAAATAAATATATGCATTAATCTGCAATATCTTATAGCCAAAATTGACAAGCGTCTAATTTAAATTCGCAACAGTCAAATATTATTAAATGCTTATAGGTATTTACAATTATTAGAAGGAATATTTTAATTTTGCAACTGAATCATGAGCGAAGAATTAGAACAACGTATATGTCCCAATTGTAAAGAGATGCGTAGAGGTCACTTTTGTAATATCTGTGGCAATGAACTCAACTTAAAACGATTAGATTTTGTATATCTCTTAATTGAATTTTCGAAACGACTTTTTTTAGTGGATTCAATTTATTGGCAAACCTTTGTATCGCAACTCAAACATCCTGGAATTGTTTCTCTAGCCTATATTCGAGGCAATCGTAAAAAATACGCCAATCCCTTGAGTTATATGATTAGTTTAACCATTGTAATTTGGATTGTACATACCATTTTGATTTATATAGGACCTAAAACCTCGAGTTTAGAATTGTTGTTAGAAACTTCATTTATCAATGAATACTTAGGTTTTAATACGAATAATTTGCCTGAAAGAGCCTCCGAGATTTTCAATTTCTTTTTTGGTAAAGCAGTAGTTACCAATATTATTTGTGTCATTCCAATTGCTTTCTATATGCGCGTATTATTCAGAAATGCTGGCTATAATATGGCCGAACATTTAGTAATTGCCACTTATGGATTAACTTTTGCCAATATCATTACAGTGATAATTTCATTAATTTTATTGCCCTTCATTCTATTGCAATGGATAAATATTTCGAGTGTAGCCAGTTTATTAAACTTTAGTATCTTAATTCTTTCCTCTATTTATGGCGCTAGAAGAATGTATAAAGCACATATCAAAACGGTAGTATGGCGTGTCATAACAGTGATATTTCTATCAACGGTTACCTTATTCATTATTTTATTTTTAGTGATGATTCTATTGATTAAAATCACTGGAGGTAAATAATTAGACAAATTTTTCTATTACTTCTATAGTTTGTTGAATCATCTCAGCACTAATATCGATATGGGTTACAAAGCGAATGCTGTTTCCACCAAATGGAACTGCTTTTATTTCATTTGCAGCCAGATAAGCTACAAATCGGTCGGTTGTTTCCTTATCAATCATTGAAAAAATAACAATATTGGTTTCTACATTTCGAATAGAACTCACTAAAGGATTTTTGGCTAGTGCATTTGCTAACAATTGAGCATGTTGATGATCTTCTGCTAATCGCTCAATATGATGATCGAGTGCGTATAAACAAGCAGCAGCAAGGAATCCAGCTTGACGCATCCCTCCACCCATCACTTTTCGAATCTTTCTACTTTTTTTGATAAATGCTTTAGAACCTACTAAAACCGAACCAATAGGAGCACCTAAACCTTTGGAAAAACAAATAGAAATACTATCAAAGATGCCATGTAAATCAGTGGTGCTGTAGTTTTTAGCGACTAAGGCATTGAAAATTCTAGCCCCATCCAAATGATATTGCAAACCATATTTTTTACAGATAGGTTGTAAAGCTTTCATTTCTTCTAATGTATAAACACTTCCTCCTCCACGATTCACGGTATTTTCAATACAAACTAAACGGGTATTAGGCAACCAATCAAAATCTGGTTGAATACTAGCTTCTAAGGCACTAGGTAACATGATGCCTCTTTCGCTCGGCAATAATTTGATAGATACACCACTGTGAAAAGCCCATCCACCTGTTTCATAATTATAGATATGCGCTAATTGATCGCAGATAATTTCATCTAAAGGTTGAGTATGTGCTTTAATCGCAATTTGATTGCTCATCGTACCACTTGGGCAATACAAGCCAGCCTCCATCCCAAACATAGCGGCTACACGAGCTTCTAATTGTGCCACGGTTTCATCTTCGGCAAAAACATCATCACCCACTTTGGCGTGCATCATAGCTTCTAACATGCCTGTAGTAGGCTTACTTACGGTATCACTTCGTAAATCGATTATCATTAGTAATAATTTTTAAAATTGGTAATAATATGTATAAAATGAGGTACTACTTGTGGATTGGTCGCAATCGTAAAAAGAACACCATAAACACTTCCATAAAAATGGGCACTATGCCCTATATTATCATTCGCTTTTTGTGACATATAATAACTGTATACTAAATAAAGTACTCCAAAAACAACGGATGGGATACCTATAGGAATAAAATACATGTAAATTTTTCCTAGTGGTTCGTACATTATAGAAGCAAAAATAATGGCAGCTACAGCTCCCGAAGCACCCAATGCGGCATAGCGAGGATTGTCTTTATTGGTGAAATAATCATACATAGAAGCCAATGGAATGGCTGTGATATAAAGTATTAAGAAATAGAGTTTGCCTAGTGAACCAAACTCTTGAAGAAAGATACTTTCTACATTTGATCCGAACGAAAATAAGGCAAACATATTAAAAAAAAGATGAGTTGTGTCGGCATGCACAAAGCCACTTGTAATCCATCTGTAATGCTGATTGTAATCTTTTATAGAAACAGGATAGAATATCAAGCGAGCACGTAAATCTTTATTTTGAAATGCAACGAAAGAAACTATTGCAGTAACGATAATAATGAGAATGGTAATTGACATAATTTAAGCAAATATGAAAAGTAAATGTATAATTTTTTATAATTAAGAAACGTTATAAATGTAAACAGTTAGAATTATGGAAGATATTGCATATGTGAGAGTGGCATTTAAAAGTCAAGTGTTACTCATGGTGGTAGGGTTCATTATGAATAATCGCATAAGCCCTGTACAACTGTTCTAAAAAGATAACGCGTACCATTTGATGCGAGAACGTAAGTTTAGACAAACTCAATTGTGACGATGCGCGTTGATATACTTCCGGTGAAAATCCATAAGCTCCTCCAACTACAAAGACAAGTGATTTGGTTGATTGAATTTGTACTTGGTTGATAAATTCGGATAATTGCATGGAAGTATATTCTTTTCCTTTATCATCTAACAAAATCACTTTATCAGTAGCGCTAATTTTAGCTAGAATCAATTCGCCTTCTTTTTGTCGAATGGTTTTTTGATCCATATTTTTAGTGTTTTTCAAGTCAGAGAGCTCTATAATTTCAATTGAAACATAGTTTTTCAACTTTTTTTCGTAGTATTTAATCGCTTCAATCCAATAGGATTCATTGGTTTTTGAACAAAAAATACATTTGATTTTCATAAAAATATTGCTTTAAAATTGTAATTTTGCGCCTTGAAAAATCGCTTCCATCAATTGGACGATTAAAATTAAAGATAATAAAATCAACTTAAGCTGTAATTTATGAGGAAACAAAAAGTAATTTTAGTAATCGTTCTATTTACTATGGTATTTGCAGCCTGTAAACAAAAACCAGAAACAAAAATCATCGGTTTTTGGCAGTTGAAAGAATATAAAAATAACCAAGAAGTAGCGCCCGAATTGAAAGATTTGTATAAACAACATATTGAAGAATATGTGCGTACCTCTTCATTTGAATTTAAAGCAGATAGTACTTTAATTACTAAAGAAAAAGGTGAAATGGCTACTGGTAAATGGACAGTTGATAAAGATTTGAAGAAAATAACGATGTATGATGATTTATTAAATTCGTATGCCGTAGTTGATATTGTATCGGTGGATGATAAAAAAATGGTTTTGAAAAGTAAGAATCAGGGATTTGAAGTGCAGATGACATTAGAAAAAACAGAAAATAAATAAGGATGAGAAAATATATAATTCGATTAGGAATGATTATGATAGGAGCAGTGTTATTAAGCTCTTGTGAAAACAAAGTAGAAGAGAAGTTAGAAGGTGATTGGAAGTTGGTAAGTATGGAAACTACTGGTTTTGTAATCTCTGGACAACAGTTAAACAGTCCGGTATTATCTTTAGAAAAAGACAAGACCTATTCGATATTTATTGATGGAAAATTAACCAAAGGCAAGTGGAAAGTAAAAGAGAATGCATTTTATTTATTGGCAAATGAGAATAATAAAGAAGAGTCGGCATTAATAATTGATTCATTGACAGATAACACTTTGATATATCATAATAAATCTGGGAAATCAGATGTAAAAGTATATTATACGAAAGTTGAAAATGAAGAAGAAGGTGAAGAAAAGAAATAATTTTTATATCTTTGCCTCGAATTAAGAGCTTATTTGATTCAAAAATGTTTCTGTAGCTTAACTGGATAGAGCATCTCACTACGGATGAGAAGGTTCGGGGTTCGAATCCCTGCAGGAACGCCAAATACGTCTCACTAAGTCGTAATAACCCGCTAATCAATGATTTGCGGGTTTTTTATTTTCGATAAATCTCGGTAAAACACAGTTTTGTTGCAGTTTTGTTCACCATTTCTTCACCATAATATTTCAACTTCACCGAAATATTAATTAAAAAAAACAGAAGAAATGAGACAATCAAAAACAACGGTAATTATCTATCCCAGAAAGGATAAATTAAGTAGTAAAAATGGACGAATCCCAATCTATGTAAGAGTTTTGGCTAATGCTAAAAAAGCAGAAATGCGTACCAATATCGATATAACTGTTGAAGAATATAGTAAATGGGACCCAAATATGATGAGAATTAATGATCGTTTTTCTTTATCTAATGCAGAAATCAATAAAATCGATATGATATTATATGAAATTATTAAGTCTTTTCAAGAAAAAGAGGACAGTATTTCAGCTAAACAAATCTGCTCAATGGTCAATATTAAAAAAAGTAGAGTCGAAAATATAATAATTGACTCTATTAATGATTACTATTTAAAATTTATACAGCATAATAAAGAATTAAGTGAAGGTACAAAGAGTAATTATAGAAAAGCTATAAAACATATGATAACTTTTCTGAAAATTAATAAATTAGAGGACATTGTTTTTTCACTTTTTGATTTAAAACTAGCTCAAGATTTCAAAAACTATTTAACCAATAATGACATATTAAATGGTAGGAAGGGTATGATAGAGTCATCAGCTAGTTGTATAATAAAGAAATTTAGAACAATATTTGAAATTGCATTAGAAAGAGGATTGATTTACAATAACCCATTCAAGAAAATTAAGATCAAAACTAAGTCAGCACCAAGAGAAAAGTTAACTATTCATCATATTGCGGCAATAAAAAATGCACAAAATTTAAGTGAAAATGAAATCATATACAGAGATATTTTCTTGTTTTCTTCATTTACAGGCCTATCCTATATAGATGCTATCAATTTAAAAACCACAAATATTAATAAAGAAGATAGTAATTATAAGTTAACTATTCATAGAACCAAAACATCTCATCCAGCAGAACAATATTTAGTTAATAATGCATTAGAAATAATCAATAAATACAAAAATGACCTTTCTGTAATTATAAATAATGGTATTATACCTAGAAGAAGTAATAAAGAGATCAATTATCAATTAAAACATATTGCTACTAAAGTAGGCATTTCTATTCGACTGAGTCACCATATTGCTCGACATTCCTTTAGGCAATTATTAGCTGAAGCAGGAGTGGAGGATATGGGAGTGATCAAACGTATGATGGGTCATAGCCGTCAAAATGATATTGATAGTGTCTATTATTCAATTACAGATTCTAGATTATTAGAAGCGAAAAATAAGTTTGAATTATATTTAACTAAATATTTATCATATACAAACGTGCATGGAAAATAAAATATACATTAAATATTCATATTATTTCGATTTAAAAAAAGAACATAATGACTATCTTAAAGACTCATTAAGATATCCTTATGATGTAATAAATGAATATAAAA
>CANHVE010000032.1 GCA_947464015.1 Saprospirales bacterium
AACATTCAATTTTTTGAAGAATTTTCCATCTACTTGTGCAAATACAGAAGCGTTATAAGCATTGTGTTTGGAAGTGCCATACAAATAAGAAGTGTCTTTGCCTGGAGGAGCAATCTTATCGATACGTGCACCAGCGCCCGCCAGAATATTTAATTTAGCATTTTCACTGATATCTACTGGTCGTTGGTAATTGAAATCGATGATATGTCTATTAGCGATTGAACCTTGTCCTGTGCTATTGATATTCGAACTATTTAAGAAACGATATTTCAGAGAGAACTTATTAATTTCTTTATAGGTATAATTGATAAATGGATCGACGATATATCTATAATTATCGTATACCGTAATCGTTCCTGTTAAAGGCTTGTATCCCTTACTACCGATGCTATCCCAAACAAAGAATGTTTTGCCCCAACTCCAATATCCAAGCACATTGATACCTGCTTGTAAGCCTTCTATTTTTTTAAAGCGATATCTGATTTTTGCATTTAATCGCGCATCTTGATAATCGGAAGAATCTAAATAGCCTCTATCATTATTATAAGCTCCGCCAACTATTAAATCCCATTGATTGATTTTTCTTCTATCGGCGAAATTCAAACCAGCTGTGTATTGTGGTTTTCCAGCCCACCATTTCAATTCTTTTGTTTTTGAAGGAGCATTATAAAAACCTGCATAGGTTGTAAGTTTGGTAAATGGTTTATCAGTAGGATAAGCCATACGCGCATTGATAACGCCATTTAATGCACCTGAACCATAAATAGCAGATGCAGCACCTTTAAGTACTTCTATTTGTTCGATGTTTTCTACAGGCATTGCACTCCATTTTGCATCATCTGCATCAGCTGTTGTAATAGGTAAATCGTCGAATAATACAGCTACTCTAGAGCCCGCGCCATAACTCCAACCCGAACCACCTCTAATATTTGCTTGCCCATCAGCAATCGTAACGCCTGGAATTTTTTGTACCCCATTTTGAACATCCGTCACATTCTGATTTTGCAAAACCGTATTTTTCATTACTTCTAATGAAACCGTCTCTTCACTTAATTTCTTTTCATATTTACTCGCACTAATCACCACCGTATTCATGATTTCTTCTTTTTCTTTCATGTTGATGTTGATGATTTTTTCTTCTCCAGCCGCAAGCGTAACATTGATGATTTGTTCTTGCATCCCTACGTATTTGTAGCTAACCGTATATTTCCCTGCATCTAAATTTAATTTATAATTGCCGTCAAAATCAGTAGAAGTAGCTATGCCTTTAGCAATATCAATAACTACATTGGCAGAAAATACGGGTTCGCCTTTTTCATCTTTTACGATTCCTTTTAAAACAGCTTTTTGTGAAAATAAATACGAATGGCTGATACTTATTAATAAGCATAGAAAGAAAATCTTCTTCATAAATAATTTTTTGTTTGTTGTGCTTTACAAATATAACATATTAAGTTTTTTTAACAAATAGATTTAGATGAACATTCAGCTGTGGAAAGTGCATAAAAAAAGGCTGTCGAGCAAATGCTGACAGCCTTTTTTTATATGGTATAGTAGATTAACGTACTATATTTATTTTTTTAACTGAACCATTGATTTGAACTAAATAAGAACCCGTTGCGATAGATGAAACATCTACAGATTGATTGTTATTTTCAATAATTCCTTTTACTAAAACTTGTCCGTGTAAATCTGTAATAGTATAAGCGTCATTGATTTTAGCACCTTCAATATTAATAGAATTTACAGCAGGATTTGGATACACTTGGAATGTAGCGTTAGATTGATCTTCAATTCCTACATTGTCCAATACTTTTACTGTTACAATAGCAGATGCAACACCAGTTGAACCATCACTAATTGTATAAGTGAAAATATCATTTCCTACATAATTAGTAGATGGTGTATATGTAACTGTTGTAGAGGTATTCGTATTGCTACCATGTAATGGAGCTGAAGTACCTGTTACAGATAATGTACCGCCATCACAATCGTTATCATTTGCGAATAAGGTAGTAATAGTTAATGGAATGTTTTTGTATGTTGTAACTGTATCATTTGCTGCAACTGGCATTACGTTAGGAGTTGGTGTATAAGAAACCCCGAAACTATCTACCCATAATACAGTACCATCTACCCCTGCACTAGAAGCACCTGATGTAAATGGAGAAGAAGATGCAATTACACAAATTGTGTCTGGTCTATTACAACTAGTATACACTAAATCAATTTCAAAACGAGTGAAAGTTCCAACTGTAGTTGCGTTTTTGAAGATACCAAAAGCAACTTGATTTCTAGCAGAATCTACTATGGCGCAAGCTATTTCACAAGTATCTACACCAGCTGGTGCATATTTGTAATAACCTACTAATTTCGATGGACGACCAGTAACAGGGAAACCAACACCAGGTACTGCAAAAGGATTGATATTTCCTGAAGCGAAATCAACTGGATTGATTACGAAATCGCCTGATACTAATAAACCTGGGATAGTAACAGTATTTCCTAAGATAGTAATTTGATTACTTTCAATTCGAGCACTTGCAGTACCATCATAAAAAGTAGTGGTATCTTTTGTTGCGTAAAAACCATTTCCTAAAGCGGAATGACCAGTTGCTTGATTACTAGTACTCCAACTATTTGGATCTTGATACGAAAATGTTTCTGCAGGTAATAATGGTGGAACTCCAATAGTATTGGTTCTAGTACCCCAATTTTCAAGACTGTTATTAGTAATTTGTGCTTGTGTTGAGAATACTCCCAATACGAAAGCACCAAAAATAAGTAATTGTTTTTTCATATTTTATTGATGTTTAATTTTAACAAATATACAAACTTAAGATGATATAGGCACTACAATTAGTTGCATCTTATTTGGGCACATATTTACTATGTACAAATGTACCGATACGATTGAAGCGAATTCCTTTTGGAATACCCATCAAATTATCTTTACTCATCCAGATCACCCATGCTTTACCAACGATATGATCTTCTGGTACATAGCCCCAATATCTACTATCTTGTGAGTTATTACGATTATCACCCATCATCCAATAATAATTCATTTTAAAGGTATAACTAGTCGCAACTTGACCATTTAAAATATATTTACCATTCACATATTCTAAGGTATTTCCTTCGTAAGAAACAATGGCTCTTGAATAACAAGCATAGTTATAAGGATTCAATTGAATGGTTTTACCTTTTTCAGGAATCCATAAAGTACCATAATTATTTACTGTCCAGCCATTAATCAATGGATTGTTAGGGAAATAAGCTAATGGATCAGGATTCGCTAGATAATCAGGGAATTTTGTAACAGAAACTACATTCGATAATTTTTTAATTTCATTAATAGTTTCTTTGGTGCACACGATTCTATATTTAGTATAACCGCTATATTCAGGACTAAAATTAGCAGTTTGTACAAAAGTTGAATCTTGCGAAAAAGCTGCTACTTGAATTGAATCATAGAAATCATATTGAATTTGAATATCGTCTGGAAAATCAGTACCATTGGTCGTAACTAAATAAGAAAATTGTGCTGTTGGAGCTTCCCAAGCAACTTGACTATTGATATATAAAACATCGTTTAATACTTTAATCGAATCGCCCGCAATCGCCACACAACGTTTAATATAATTCTCTCTTTTATCTACAGGTCTAGTTTTGATATGGAAATTGCTATAAGTAAATTCTCTTCCTTTATTTCTTAGAATATCATAATAAGGAATTTGACTATCGTATTCTTGTGTCAAGGTATCGCCCGCAGGGAAATTGAAAACCACCATATCATTTCTTTTCACTTGCTGAAAACCTGGTAAACGATAATAAGGAAGTTCGATGATTTCGCTATATGCTTGTGTACCGAAGATTGGCATAGTATGATGAGCGAAAGGGAAAGCGATAGGAGTATTAGGTGTACGTGGGCCATAATGGAATTTACTCACGAATAAAAAGTCGCCTACACGCAATGTTTTTTCCATAGATGAAGTTGGGATTGTATATGCTTCAAAAAACAACATACGGATAGCAGTTGCAGCAATTACCGCATATAGAATTGAATCTGTCCATTCTCTCCAGCCAGCTTTACGTGGCAATGGTTTTCCGGGAGCTACGCCACCTGGGCCAATAAATTTATAGTTGTCGCCATTGTATTTTAATAAGAAGGGGATAGGTGCTGCACCAGCTAAAAATCTCTTCCAAGTTTCTTTTTCGCCCATAGCAATGAGCATATCAACGATCATCGTATAAACGTTTAAATAATTAATGACAGGCACTATATATAAAGCTAACCACCATTTTGGTTTATTGATGATCTCTAACCAAACCAAAATATTTTTGATAGGCGTTTTCGCATCTGCTTCGTTTTTACCTGCTTTTGCGTAGATTTTCGCACACAAAGGCATAAAAATGAGGGACGCTACTAAAGGAAAAAATAAAATAAAGAATAAATAAATCATATAATGGGTTTAAAAATTTAATTAAAGGGATAAAACATCTTTCATTTGGAAAAAGCCCTGTTTGCCAATAATCCAGCGACTAGCTTGAATAGCGCCATCGGCAAAACCATCTCGTGAA
This sequence comes from Saprospirales bacterium, assembly GCA_947464015.1. GTDB lineage: Bacteria > Bacteroidota > Bacteroidia > Chitinophagales > CAMDFR01 > CAMDFR01. The sequence continues at coordinate 4,585 of CANHVE010000032.1, forward strand.
AATGCAGTATGGGTGATTTGAATTTGATCTATCTCATTGGTGTATGAAACGATATGCGTACCAGGCACATGCTCTTCTCTATGCGCAAATACGGGAATATTTTCTTTTTGAGTTGATTTATTCAGATTCCAATTCGTATAATCTGAATTGTTTTGGATGATATCTTGTGCAATGCTTACAGCTGTACCACTAGGCTTATCTAATTTTTGAGTATGATGTGTTTCATCGATACGAAGTTGGTATTTTTGATGTTGCATTAAGTGAGCTAGTTTTTTATTTAATTCAAAAAATAAATTAACGCCAATACTGAAATTAGTGGCGTAAAGAAGCGTATTATTTTTTTCATTACATAATTGCTTAACTATATTTAACTCCTCATACCAACCAGTAGATCCACAAACCACTGGAATATTGGCTTCGAAACATTGGAGGATATTATTATAAGCGGTTTTCGGACTGCTAAATTCGATGGCCACATCTGCATTTCTTAAATGCTGTGCGGTACATTCTTCGCTATTTTGACTATTGATTTTAAGTACCACAGACATATCAGGATAATTTTCTGTGATTAGTTTTTCAATGGTTTTACCCATTTTACCATAACCTATTAATGCTACACGAATCATTAAAAATGAAGTTTTAACTGTACACCAAAGGTAGCACTATTTTTATTAAAGGCTTGATATTGCTTAAAATCAGGAGAGATTTGCATGCTTAAATCATCGCTCACATCAAAATCGAATAAATGAGCATCTACAGCTGCGTCCACTAAATTTAAACCATACCAAACAACCAATAAAGCACTTATCAAATCTACGTTTCGGCGATAGTAATTTTTAGCTTGTTCGAGATTTGATTCGCTCGTATACACTCTGTTATTTAAGACGTATTTCCCATCGGTAAGCGGATTACCATCTACTTCCATTTGATAGGCTTTTCGAAAGCCTTGATATTTTTTATTTTGATCATATAAAAAATAAGCACCAACTCCTAAACCCGCATATACAATAGGAATTTTCCAGTATTTTTTATTGTAGGCTTGTCCTAATCCAGGCAATGCCGCACTAAATAAAACAGCTTTTAATGGGCTATGTAATTTCTTTTTAGGAAGAGCGGTCGTATCTAATTCTATTCCGTTATTTACAAGTGAAATACTCGTATCGGGTGTAGTTGTTAAATCTATAGTATCGGCTTGTTGCGCAAAAACACTAGCCGTTAATAGCATCCCACATACTATAGACAATATTTTCAAGATACAGTCTGTTTTAATTCGTTATTAAGTCTAATAATCGTTCTAAGTCACCATCGTTATAATATGCGATAGAAATTTGTCCTTTCCCGTTTTTGATAGGAGTCAATTCTACTTTAGTTGATAAATGGGAAGTTAAATGATCTTGTACTTTTTGTAAAATATAAGGTAACGATTTTGCAGAAGCTTTCTTTTTGATGGCTTTACTTTTAGGTAAAATCTTAGCTAGATTCTCTGTTTGACGTACCGATAAGCCTTTTGTGACGATGTCTTTATACACCGATAACTGTGCATCAACATCTTCTAAATTAACAAGTGCTTTCGCGTGACCCATACTAATTTCATCGTTTTTCACAGCTAATTGAATATCGGGTGGCAATTTCAATAATCTTAAGTAATTAGTGATAGTACTTCTTTTTTTACCTACACGCTCCGCTAAACCTTCTTGACTTAGACTACACTCATCGATTAAACGCTTATAGTTTACGCCAATTTCAATGGCATTTAAATCTTCTCTTTGAATGTTTTCAATTAAAGCAATCTCTAAGCTTTCTTGATCATTAGCAGTACGGATAAAGGCAGGGATATCTTCTTTACCAGCTAATTTAGAAGCTCTTAATCTTCTTTCACCAGCTATTAATTGATATTTATCTACACTTAATCGACGTACCGAAATAGGCTGAATAACCCCATGTATCTTAATCGAATCGGCCAATTCAGATAAACTATCCTCATCAAATGAAACCCTTGGTTGGAAGGGGTTTACTTCAATTTGACTCAATGGAATAAAATTGATTCCACCTGTACTGGTGCCAATGGTTTGTACAATTTCTTTTTTACCTGTAATATTGGTATCTTCTTCAATATTGGTCAATAAGGCTCTAATCCCTTTTCCTAATAGTTCTTTTTGCTTACTCATTATCTTCTAATTCTATGATTTTATCTTCTGATTTAATACGAGTTCCATCGTTTTGTTGTAAAATTTCTCTAGTTACTTCCATATAGTTTTCGGCTCCTTTGCTGTCAGCATCATATAAAACAACAGGTTTACCTTGACTAGGTGCTTCACCTAAACGCGAATTTCTATAAATAACTGTATCGAATACTAAGCTTTGGAAATGACGTTTAACTTCATCAACTACTTGATTAGACAAACGTAAACGCGAATCGTACATAGTAAGTAAAATCCCTTCTATTTCCAATTCGGGATTTAATCGCGATTGAACAATCTTAATCGTATTTAATAATTTACCTAGACCTTCTAAGGCGAAATATTCGCACTGAACCGGAATCAATACGCTGTCTGCTGCAGTTAAGGCGTTAATGGTGATAAGTCCTAAGGAAGGCGAGCAATCAATGATGATATAATCGTAAATATCTCTCAATTTAGCGATGACTTCACGCATAATCATTTCTCTATTCGGCTGATTGATTAACTCGATTTCTGCACCTACTAAATCCAAATGAGAAGGAAGTAAATGGAGGTTAGGAGTATCTGTTTCTAAAATGATATCTTTTGCATTCAAATCATCATTAATCAAACACTCATATAAGCTAGTTTTGATATTTCGAGGATCGAAACCCACACCCGATGTACTGTTTGCTTGTGGATCGGCATCAATCAATAATGTTTTCTTTTCGAATATTGCCAAACAAGCAGCGATATTTATAGCGCTCGTTGTCTTACCTACACCACCTTTCTGATTTGCCAGCGTGATTACTTTACACATAATTTATTTTTTAGGCTTTAATTTATATTTAATTCTTCTCCAATAGAAAGCAGTATAAGCTCTTTTCCTTTTGATTGAAAGGCTTCTTGAGCTTTCTGATGATCTATTTTAATGTATCCAAACGTATCGTAATGTACTCCAATTACTTTCCGTACTTCACAAAATTCTGCAGCCAAAATACTATCGTTTAAACCCATTGTAAAATTATCTCCAATAGGGAAAACTGCAAAATTTAATTTAGCGGCAACTAATGGAATTAACTTCATATCCATGGTTAAAGCGGTATCACCTGAATAATAAAAATTACCTTCAGTGCTTTCTATGACAAAACCTCCAGGATTGCCTCCATACCTACCATCGGGCAATTCGCTACTATGCACTGCATTTGTAAAACGAACGGTTCCGAAATCAAAAGCCCATTTTCCACCGTGATTCATCGGATGTGCGTTTTTTACGCCTTTGCTTTGATACCAACTAACGATTTCAAAGTTAGAAACAATGGTAGCGTTGCTCTGTAGGGCGATATCTAATGCGTCCGACATATGATCGAAGTGCCCATGACTGATTAATATATAATCAGGCTGAATCGTTTGGATATCAATATCTTTTGCCAGTTCATTCGCTTTAATAAATGGGTCAAAAAGTATCTTTTTGCCATTGATTTCAACCATAAAACAAGCATGACCATAATACGTAAACTTCATAATTGTTCCACTTTAAATATGTTCCACAAAGATAATTAATATATAAAAGGCATTCGATTATATCTGCCTTACATTATTAACAAAGTATTGTTAACACTAGCTCGAAATATTATTAGGGCAGCTTAATAAATAGAAGTATGTTAGCATTTGATGAAATTACGAATGTTGAAAATTCTTTTTTGTGCTGGATTTTTGATTCCTGTAGTATGGTTGAGCGCTTGTCGAGCACCCACGAATAGCGACAATCATAATCGTAAAATATTCAAGTATAATGAACATTCGGGTATTACTAGTACCGATCCAATTTTAGCAAAAGCACAATCTAATATTTGGTGCGTGAATCACTTATATAATGGCTTAGTGCAATTAAATCATCGCTTAGAAGTACAGCCTTCCTTGGCTAAATATTGGACTATTTCGAAGGATGGATTAATCTATACTTTTTATTTGAGAGATGATGTATCGTTTATTGAAGATAAATGCTTCGCTAATAAAAACAGGAAACTGATTGCTGCGGACGTGGTATATAGCTTCAATCGTTTACTAAATCCAGCTTATGCATCGCCTGGAGCATGGATTTTTAGAGGAAAAGTGGTGGATAAAAATCCATTTATAGCTTTAAATGATACGGTATTTCAATTGCGATTAAAATCGCCATTCCCACCGATATTATCTATGTTAAGCATGCAATATACTTATATCGTTCCGCGGGAGGCTGTAAGCTATTATGGTAGGCAATTTTCTTATCATCCAGTTGGTACGGGACCCTTTAAACTCAAGGCTTGGGAAGAGGGGAGTGCTATGTATTTAGTAAGGAATGAGCATTATTTTGAGAAAGAAAATGGCCAAGCATTACCTTATTTAGATGGGATTAAAATTAGTTTTATCGCCAATAAAAAGTCTGAGTTTATGGAGTTTACAGCAGGTAAATTATCTTTTGTATCTGATTTAGAAACCAGCTATATCGACCAAGTATTGGATGATAATGGCAATCTTTTAGAAACTTATAAAGGCAAGTATCAATTGATGAAATGTCCGTATTTAAAAACTGAATACATAGGATTCAATATGAAAGATACGAGTAGAGCGAATCCTCTGCGCGACAAACTCATTCGTAAAGCCTTAAATTATTGTGTAGATAGAGAAAAAATTATCTCTTATTTTAGGAATCATATAGGTTATCCTGCTACTGGAGGTATGATTCCGGTCGGGCTTCCATGCTTTGATAGTACAAAAGTGAAAGGATATTCTTACGATTTGGAAAAGGCAAAACAATTATTAACGCAAGCGCACTATTACGAGCAAGCAAAACCATCAGATATAGTGCTTTATACCAATGAAAATTACAAAGAAATAGCTTTAAACATTGCAAAAGAAGCGGATAAAATCGGCTTACGAGTAAGGGTAGAAATCATTGAGCCGAATATATTGCGCGAATGGATGACACAAGGTAAAGCTCCTTGTTTTAGGGCTTCTTGGATAGCTGATTATCCTGAAGGAGAAAGTTTTTTATGCTTGTTTTACAGTAAAAATGCAGCGCCTCCGAATTACACACAATTCAGAAATGCTAGATTTGATCGGTTATACGAACAATCACTGATAGAAAATAATCTAGATAAACGATACGAACTTTATCATGAAATGGAACGAATATATTTAGATGAATCGCCTGTAATGCCTATTTATTATGAAGAAGTGATGCGTTTTGTACAAAATAATATCATAGGTTTAGAACCCAATGCCATGAATTTATTAGATTTAAAACGGGTGCAAATCAAATAACTACATACGCAATCGCCATTCTAAAGGATAATGATTGTTCTGTTTCTTATTCGGGATGATTTTAAGCCAGCCAAGCAGCACACCTAGATATCGAACAAGATGCCAAGTAGATTTTTCAATCTCAGGTATCAACACATAATCCACATTTTCTTTTCTTAAAAACTTTAACGAATTTATTTTATCTATATCTATTATATATTGATATTCTTTATATTGACTATTATTTTGAAGCGCTAAATCAATTGCAGGAAGGAAGATGTCTTTTTTTAATTCGCCTATATGTTTACAAGTGTGAAGTACTTTTAAATTGTTGTAGATTTTTTTAATGAATTCGTCGTGTACACTTGACCAAGCATATACTTGCGTTTCATTTAGGTATACAGACTGATGGTTTAAATCGACAAAATCAGCGAATAGGTTATGTTTATTGGCTTCTAGCTTTTTAAATTTCGTATTAAAATAATAGTCTTTTGTATGTGTATTGCTCAATGCAGTAGCTTTCTTTTTTAATACTGCAATAAAAAAACCTTCTCCTTTCACTTGATTTGGATAGGCTTGCCAGGCTTTTGCATTATTTTGCTGAATCTGCTCAAAACCAAAAGAATCAGGCAATTCAATAGCAACAGACTCAAACAGCCCGGTATCTAATAAATAAGCGACTTGTTCTATGTTTTCATGCGGATTGTACGTGCAAGTACTGTAGAATAAATAGCCATCTTCTTTCACTAAATGCATGGCTTGATTTAAGATGTTTTTTTGTCGATGTACACAGGTATTTACATTCTCTAAACTCCATTCATCCATGGCGTTTTCATCCTTTCTGAATAAGCCTTCTCCACTGCATGGTGCATCGATCAATACCACATCGAAACTTTGCTGAAAACAAGCAAAATCTTTTACTTCATTATTGGTTACAGACACATTTGCATATCCACTTTTTATGATATTTTCTTTGAGTATCTGTGCTCGCTTAGGTAATATTTCATTACTAATCAAGTAGGAATTGCCTTTTAATATCGATAGTACTTGGGTGCTTTTCCCTCCTGGAGCAGCGCATAAATCGAGCACTTTCAATGCATCGAAAGATGTATATAAATGCTTCAATAGATATCCAACCATCATACTGCTCGCTTCTTGAACATAATACACTCCTGCATGCCATAAAGGATCTAGAGCAAAAGATGGTCGCTGTTTTAAATAATAAGCATTGTTTTCCCAAGGCACTGCGCTCTCTATTTCAAAATGAGCTTCTAGGTCTGAGGGGGATATATTTTTCTGAAATCGAATACTCACAGGACTTTCAGTAGCGATAATACAATTTTCTAAAGAGGATGCAAATGCATTTCCTTTATTGCTTTGTATAGCTTTCATGAAATCTTGAGGTAATTGCTTCATAGTAAAGATGCCGATTTAATTCAGATTAAATATATTTGCAAACCTATGACAAAAAGAAAAATAATGTTTATCTATAATCCCATTTCCGGATTACTACAACATTATAATATTCCTAAGCAAATTGAGAAATACATCGACACCAAAAAATTTGAAGTGTCGATAAGAAAGAGTGAATATGCTGGACACACCACTGTATTGGCCCGAGAAGCAGGTGAAGCAGGATTTGATATTGTAGTTGCGATAGGAGGGGATGGTTCAGTCAATGAAGTGGTAAATGGAATTGCGAATACCGATACACAATTAGCAATTATACCAATGGGTTCGGGAAATGGATTTGCTAATCACTTGAAAATTCCACCTCGAAATTTTAAAGAATGTATCCGAATTATTAATTTCGGAAAGCCTGTTGAAATTGATTTAGCTAAAACAAATACGAAATATGGTTACTTTGTAAGTGTTGGTGGATTTGGCTTTGAAGCATTAGCTGCACAGCGATTTAAAGAACATCCACTAAGAGGTTTCGTCTCTTATGTAGTGGCGATATTACGTCAGTATTTTTTGTATAAGAATACACAACGAGCACGTATCCATATCGATTCAAAAACTTTAGATAGAGACATCTTTATTTTTACCATATTCAATTCAAACCAATACGGCTATAATGTTGGCTTTTCAAACAATAGCAGCTTGAAAGATGGTGTTTTAGAAATGGTGATGTTGAAGAAATTTGTTTGGTATCGATTGCTCTGGAATATATTTATTTTATTGATGCGCAAACCTCATTGGAGTAGTGATGTGGAGTATTTTAAAGGACATAAAATCAAAGTAGAAAAACTCGATCCATTTGTGGTGCAGATTGACGGAGATCCTTTTGTAATAGACCACGATTTAGATGTGGAAATTGCTCCTAAGGCTTTGAAAGTGATTGTAAATAAACGACTCGAAATTTATTAAACCGCATCAAATTCACGTAAATACTTCAACATTACTTGCATGTCTTTTTTCAATGGAGCAACGTATTGCATTTCTTTTTGATGTATAGGATGCATCAACTTTAATGAATAAGCATGTAGCGTACATCTACTCACTAGCGGCTTTTCAATACTCCACTTACCTTCTTTGTATTTATGTTTGATACTCGACAACATGAATTCTTCCTGCATTCCATAATCTTTATCTACCGCCATTGGATGACCGATTGCTTTCATATGCAAACGTGCTTGATGCGTACGACCCGTTTTTAAATCGATGGCTACATAAGCATAATGCTTAAAGTTTTCGAGCACATGATAGTGCGATAAGGCAGGTTTCCCATCACGAGTGATTTTCATCTTCCCTTTATTGGCTTTATCTTCATCGATTTTTAAATCGATAACCCCATCAAGTTTCATCATATTGCCTTGTACAATCGCATGATATATTTTTTCAATTTTCCGATGTTCAAATTGGATATTAATCGCCCGATGCATTTCTTCATTACTCGCAAAAACCATGATTCCACTTGTTTCGAAATCTAAACGATGAATGGTGAATACATGCTCATGCTTTTTACGCAATATGCTTAATACAGAAGCTTTCTCTTGATTTCTATCTGGAATACTCAACAATCCACTGGGTTTATTGACAATCAATAAGCCATTATCTTCCACCACATCTAAATCTCTATAACTATATATTCTATTTTCTTCCATGTTCTTGTCTTTTCCATTCACTTAATATAACCGCATGTGCAATAGAAGCATTGAGTGATTCGGCTGCTCCAAAGTTAGGTACCTTTACTTTCTTTTGAATATACTCCGAAACATCCTTAGAAATACCATGCGATTCACTTCCAATCACTAAAATACCTGCGTTATTTAAGGTGGTTTCATAAAGATTCTCACCCTCTAAAAAAGCGCCTATTAATGGGATATTTGGCTTACTTTCAAATATCTCAATTAAATCTAAATAATATATTTTCACACGTAAAAACGAACCCATACTCGACATAATAACTTTAGGGTTTGTATATTCGACGCATTGTTTAGAGCAAATAATCGTATCGATTCCAAACCATTCAGCTGTTCGGATAATTGTACCTAGATTCCCTGGATCTTGAATATTGTCGAGAGCGATATATTTTTTGTTTTCTTCCCAAACAAAAGGAACATCCTCATTAAAGTGAACTAAAGCTAATACTTGATTGGGTGTTTGTAAAGTAGAAATTTGCGCCAATGTTTTTTCATCTACTTCATAGGCGTTCATTGCAGTCTTCAAAGACTTATCATCAAAGGCTTTCGTATAATAGAGGCTATGTATTTTAAAACGATTTGAAAGCAATAATTCATTCACTATTTTTACTCCCTCCACAATAAACAAAGATTGTTCGAGTCTGTTTTTTTTCGCATGTAGCGATTGAATAAATTTTATTTGAGCCTTGCTAATCAAAATAATTAATAAAAATACAGTTAAGCTATATAACTTTGCTTTATATATGAAAAATAGAGAAGCAAATATACGAATTACCGCCTTAAGAGGTTTACTATATTTGTTTGTTGTAATTACAATAGCATCTTGTAGCAATATTAAAAATGTACCTGAGAATAAATCTCTATTAGTACAAAATAAGATTAAAATAAAGCATACCGATGCTAAAAAAGATAGACGCCCAATACAAGACGAAGTGTATGTGATTCCAGTACAAAAACCAAACAAGAGTATCTTTAATTTTTTCCGATTGAAATTATGGCTTTATAATGTGGTCGACGAAAAAACGGCAAATAAAAAATATAAAGAAAAGCTGAAACAAATCGCTATTGCTAAGCATGTTCCTTATGATTCGTTGGCTATGCGTAAATTTAATTATTGGGTCAAGTATACTTTAGGCGAACCTCCTGTTTATTTCGATAGTTTAGCCATTCCTGAAACTAAAAAATTGCTTGTCAATTATTTCAATAACAAAGGTTATTATTATAAAACAATTACGACTTCTTATAAAACCCTTAATAAAAGAACTACCGTAACTTATGATATTAAAGTAGAAGAGCCTTTTAAAGTATATGATTTATACTATCCGAATGGAAATTCAGAAGTGGAAAAAATCATACAAAACAATAAGAAAAATTCGAAGTTTGTTTTTGGCGAATACTTCGATGTAGCGAATATTAAGTTGGAACGAGATCGTTTAGCAAACGACTTACGAAATAAAGGTTATTACGATATTACAAGAGAAAATTTCACCTTCGATTTAGATACTTCTTTCGATTATAAAAAAATTAATTTACGTTTAGTTATTAATAAGCCAGATAGTACAGAATTTAAAAAGTATACCTTGCGAAATATCTATGTCTACCCTAATTTCACTATCAGCAATATTAATCGCTTAGGGTACAATGATACCATACGAGATAGGGGATTAGATTATATTAGCGATATACATAAATTCAAACCCAAAAGATTAAGTGAATTTATTTTCCTAAGAGAAGGCGATGTGTATAGTCAAGAACTCTATCTATTGTCATTGCAGCGTTTGACTAATTTAGGTGTATTTAAGTTCACCAATATAGAATTCGTACAATCGAGCAATAGTGAAGACAATAATCAATTAGATGTTTTTGTCTATTTAACGCCGAGTAAAAAGCAGTCTTTTTCAATTGATTTAGATCAGAATTATACGACGAATGGTAGTTCAGATAAAACACTTGCAGGATTTTTGGGGAGCGGTATTTCCTTCAGTTATAGAAATAAAAATCTCACTAGAAATGCCGATCAATTTAGTGTGACTACTTCTGCAGCCCTTCAGTATAGCATCACTAAGAAAGATTCTGTTTCGCAAAATAATTCATTCGGATTAATTGATATAGGAATTGAATTTGCTTATAGTCAAAATAGATTCTTGATTCCATTTAAACTAAAAAAATTATCACTTCGTTCCAATCCTAAATCTAGAGTGAGTTTGGCGTATAACTATCAAAAACGATTCAATTATTTTACACTTAATAAATTCAATTTTAAATATGGTTATGATTGGTTTTCTACTCCAAGATTGCATAATTATTTAAACATTGCCGACTTAAGCGTACTAGTTATCCCACCTAGTTCAATCTCAGATGATTTTAAAGCCAGCTTAGAAGATAACCCTATTCAAAAACTTAGTTTTTCGGATGGTATCATCCCAGCCAGTAGTTACACATTGGTTTATTTAGGACAAAAATCCAATACTGATTATCGATATATGAATTACTTATTCAATGTGGAGATCGCAGGCAATGTAGTGAATGGGGTGGCTTGGTTAGCTAATAGAAATAAGCCTAGTACAGGCTCGTACACCATTTTTAATACCAAGTACTATCAATATGTGAAGTTTGAAAGTGATTTGAAATTTTACTTTGTAAACGAAGATAAAAGTGCGTTAATCGGTCGTTTTTATGGAGGTATAGGAATTCCTTACGGGAATAGCTCTGTAATGCCTTATGTGAAACAATTCTCTATGGGTGGGCCAAATAGTATTCGTGCTTTTAAACCATTCACATTAGGACCAGGAGGCACGCTTGTAGATAAAAATAAAAATGTATTGCAATTAGGAAATATCAAGATTGAAGCCAATGCAGAATATCGATTTGGAATATATCGTTGGTTTAAAGGTGCTTTATTTGTAGATGCTGGTAATATCTGGAATTTACGTCGACTGCCTTCGCAACCTGAAGCAAATTTTAGCTTATCTAGATTTTACAAAGAAATTGCCGTTGGCGCAGGTGCTGGTATCAGAGCCGATTTTCAGTTTTTTGTAATTCGTTTCGATGTAGGATTTAGATTATATGATCCAACCTTTGCTGAAAATGAAAGATGGCAATTACCTTCTTATAAATTCGGTAATAAAAAAACAAATACGAAAGCCTATTTGCCTTATAACTTGAATTTAGCCATCGGTTATCCATTTTAATGTAACTTTGTAGGTATATAATGAACTCAAACTGTATTTTTTTCATTTAGTGATTTATGATTCAAATTTTTAGCGGTACGCTTCTTCTTAGTATTTTACATGCTCTTATCCCTAGTCATTGGTTGCCCATAACTGCTATGGGGCAAAATTTAAAATGGACCAGCAAAGAGACGCTGCTTGCTACTTTATATTTAGGTATTGCGCATGTGGGCGGTACTTTATTATTAGGATTAATCTTTTATTTTGTTGGACACGAATTAGATAAAAATTATACTGCTTATTTTGAGAAAGTTGTCCCAGTTGGGTTAATACTCATAGGAATTGTATTTATTTATCGCCATCATACACATCATCATTTTCATATTGATGAAAAAGAAGCTTTACGAAAAAGATCTACCATAAAAATAATTAGCTCTTTAATGCTTTTGATGTTTTTTTCGCCTTGTTTAGAGGTGGAAGCTTATTTTTTAATGGCAGGCAAATACCATATTAGTTTCTTAGTTTCTTTAGCTACCATGTACGCTATTATTACAGTAGGAGGTATGTTGTTATGGGTTTCTATCGCGATTAAAGGACTTAAAAAAACCAATTGGCATAAATTAGAACATAATGCCGGCTTAATTACAGGTGTAATTTTAATTCTTACAGGTATAGTAACTTATCTGCTCGACTAATATTTTTTTATTTGGATGAAAAGAAATATTACTAAAATCAGTCGCAAAGCCACACGAATTCAAAAAGACAAAAACAGTGAAGGGCAATGGATTGAAACTGAATTTTATTATACGTATTTAGAACCATTGCCGTATACTAGCATAGCTAAAAGAATATTACATCGTATTGTCGATTTACTATTAATTCAACTTTTTTTCGCCACTTCCGTGTTTTCGGTGATGCTACTTTTTGCTTTGATTGGCGAAAGCGCGAAATATTTTTTTACTCATTTACAAATAAGTGATTTCCTATTAGGCTTAATCGTTATTGTATATTATTTAAGTTGTTCCTTTTTTTATTATACAATCGTTGAAATTGTTTTCGGGAGAACCATAGGACACATGGTTACGGGTTCTATCGTAGTAAATGAATTTGGCGAAAAACCTAGCGTCTCTAAAATTTTACTGCGTTCGCTCGCTAGATATACGCCCTTAGATAGTATCTCAGCATTTGAAAAAAGAGCACTACATGATCAGTTTTCAGAAACATTAGTTTTGAATAAAAAAGGGTTTGAAACATTTTTATTGAATTTAGAAATGGAGCAATTAGATATAGATAAAAAAATGTAAATTTGTTTTAAATCTACTATGAGACATCAAAAAATAAAGGAGATAACATACAACAATACCGTTACTCGAAGAGCAAGAAATGAATATGGTGAAGATTATGACGAAACGGTTGAATACCTTACGTACGAAAGCATCACTCCTGTAACATCTCGATGGCGATTATTTCACTATTTCATTGATATGGTAGTTATTCTGGCCATATATTTTATGATGTCGTTTGCCGTTGGTATTGTATTAGGTTTAACAGGTTCGACAAACCTTATTTACAAATACGAATACGTATTTAATTTAGCTTTTTATCCAGTTTTCTTATTGTATTACGCACTTACAGAACATTTTTTACAAGGCAGCATTGGGAAGCTCGTCTGTGGAAATATTGTAATTGACGAATACGGCGAAAAACCTTCCCTAAAAGAGACCTTTATTCGCAGCTTTTCAAGATTGGTACCATTAGATGGTTTGTCTATCTTTTTTTCTGAACGACCCTGGCACGACATGTGGTCAGATACTTATGTGGTTTCGAAAAAATACATGGAAGAATTAAAACTTAAAATAGAAATCAACGATTTAAATGGAGGGCCTAGCAAAAATCCATTTGAAGTTTAAATCGTACTAACATTTCGTCCATTTTATTCCCTAATGTGTAAAACTTATCTCTGTTAAGCCTTGGTAATATTGCTATTTTTGAGATTAGAATTTTATGAGTAAAGAGATAGTAGAAACCCCTTTAATGAAACAATATAATGCCATCAAAGCAAAATATGCGGATGCGATATTGTTATTTCGAGTAGGTGATTTTTATGAAACATTTAGTACGGATGCAGTCACTACCGCAAAAGTATTAGGCATCACCTTAACTAAAAGAGCGAATGGAAGCGCTTCATCCATTGAACTAGCTGGCTTTCCACATCACTCGCTCGATACCTACCTTCCTAAATTAGTCAAAGCTGGTTATCGAGTAGCTATTTGCGATCAGCTCGAAGATCCTAAAATGACCAAGACGATTGTGAAACGAGGCGTAACAGAGCTGATTACCCCAGGCGTTGCGCTGAATGATACCATCCTTGAAAACAAACAAAATAATTTTTTATGTTCTGTTTATCTGCAAGATAAATTATCGGGTATTGCCTTTTTAGATATTAGTACGGGCGAATTTTTAACCGCTCAAGGGTCTATTCATTATATCGAAAAATTGATTCAATCATTTGCTCCTAATGAAATTATTTACCCGAAGCAAAGTCAAAAAGAATTCGCCAAACATTTCTCCACTAAATATTATAGCTACCCTCAAGATGAATGGGTGTATACCGACTCTCATACCTATGAAGTTTTAATCAAACATTTCGATGTCACTTCCTTGAAAGGATTTGGAATAGAAGAATTGCCTTTGTCGATCATGGCTTGTGGTGCCGCTATTCAATATGTAAAAAGTACCGAGCATAATCGATTACAACATATCAGTAAAATCACGAAGATTGAAGAAGAGAATCATGTGAGCATTGACAAATTCACCATTCGTAATTTAGAGATCTTACAAGGTGCGCAAGCGGGCGCTACTTCATTAGTTGATATATTAGATCATACCATCACACCGATGGGTTCAAGAGCATTAAAACGTTTTTTGATTATGCCCTTAAAAAATGTGAGTGCAATTGAAGAACGTTTGGAAATTATTCAGGCATTTTTTGATCATGAATCCTTGAGTAAGCAAATGGCTGAACAGTTGAAGCCTATTGGTGATTTAGAGCGTTTAATATCGAAAGTGAGCACAGGTAAAGTTTCACCAAGAGATATCATTCAATTGAAACGCTCTTTAAAAGCGAGTGCCGAAATCAAAAGAATATTACAAGCTAGCAATATTCCTTGCTTTCAAAAATGGGAAGAGCAATTGCAATTTTTTCCTTTATTAATTGATCGCATTGAACAAGAAATCAATGAAGAAGCACCTGCTTTATTAAATAAAGGGAATGTGTTGAAAACATGCACGA
>CANHVE010000033.1 GCA_947464015.1 Saprospirales bacterium
CAGAAGGCGTAAAATTATTAGATATCGATCCGGGTAAAGCAACCAATAGAACGGTTATCACTTTTGTAGGTGATGAACATGCCGTCGTTCAAGGAGCATTCAATGCCATTAAAAAAGCGCAAGAACTTATCGATATGAGTAAACATAAAGGTGAACATCCTCGTTTCGGTGCTACAGATGTTTGTCCGTTTATACCTATAGCCAACGCCACCATGGAAGATTGTATCGCTTGTGCTAAAGCTTTAGGTAAATTGGTAGGCGAACAATTAAATATTCCTGTTTACTTATACGAATATGCGGCTTCTGCTCCGCATCGTAGAAACCTTGCTAGCATTCGTGCAGGGGAGTATGAAGGCATTGCCGATAAAATTAAACAAGCCGATTGGCAACCTGATTTTGGTCCAGCAGTATTCAACGAAAAAAGCGGTAATATCGCTATTGGCGCCAGAGATTTACTGATTGCATATAATGTCAATTTAAATACTACTTCTACGCGTAGAGCAAACTCAGTGGCTTTTGATGTGCGTGAACAAGGTCGTATTCAAAAAGATGCTGCCGGTAAAAATATGAAAGATGCCAATGGAGAAGATATACGTATCCCTGGTACTTGTAAAAGTGTAAAAGGAATCGGTTGGTTTATCGAAGAATATGGCATCGCCCAAGTGTCGATGAACTTAACCAATATACAAGATACACCTTTACATATCGCATTTGATGAGTGTAATAAAAGTGCTTTCAACAGAGGGATGCGCGTTACCGGTTCGGAGTTGGTTGGACTAGTACCACTTCAAAGTATGTTGGATGCCGGAAAATATTTTTTAGAAAAACAACAAAGAAGTATTGGGGTTAGTGAAGCGGAGTTGATTAAAATCGCAATCAAATCCATGGGCTTAGATGAACTGACTCCCTTTGATCCACAGAAAAAAATTATTGAATATGTGATGCAAGATGCTACTGCTAAAAAATTAGTAGCGATGGATTTAGTGGCTTTTGCTAATGAAACTGCTAGCGAAAGTCCTGCCCCAGGTGGTGGCTCTATCTCAGCCTATGCAGGTGCTTTAGGTGTTGCTTTAGGGACGATGGTAGCTAATTTATCTTCGCATAAAACCGGTTGGGATGCACGTTGGAAAGAGTTTAGTGATTGGGCTGATCAAGGACAAAAAATAAAAGATAAATTATTGTTTTTAGTCGATGAAGATACGCGTGCATTTAATAAAATTATGGATGCTTTCTCCTTGCCTAAATCAACAGATGAAGAAAAAGCAGCGCGTACACAAGCGATTCAAGCAGCAACTAAATACGCTATCGAAATTCCTTTTCAAGTTATGCAAACAGCTTTTAGTGCCTTACCGATGATTAAAGAAATGGCTACTAATGGAAACCCAAATAGCGTAAGCGATGCAGGGGTAGGAGCGTTGTGTATTCGCACGGCTATTTTCGGCGCTTACTTAAATGTAAAAATCAATGCATCTGGATTGAAAGACAAAGAGTATGTAAATCAAGTCATCCAACAAGCAGAAGAAATCAAAACACAAACGGAAAAAATAGAAGCAGAAATTTTAGCGATCGTTTATAAAATGATGTAAGCTTAATGCATTTACTTATTTTCAATAAATGCTCTTAGGTCTTTCGCCAACTGCTGTGTACATTCATTTTGTGGTAAATGCCCACAATGAGAGTAGATGATTTTTTTAGAATTTTTAATGTCGTGTTCAAACTTGCTCGCATTTTTTAATGGAGCTATTTGATCATTCTCGCCCCAGATAATTAAGGTAGGTTTATGGATTTGCTGTATACATTTTTCATCTGGAAATTCTTGGGTATGTGCGATATTGAAAAATACATCTAAGTTGCCATTGATATTCCAAAAGGTATTGGCTTTTTTTACTTCAGCAGGATTGATAATTTTTTTATCATAATAACATCTGGCTACTGCTCGTTTGGTTATAAATAGAGGTAAGCCTTTTTGCGCCAATACTTCTACAAAACCAAAGCGAGCAAACTGAATGGCTTGTTTACGCGCAGCTTCCAAATCATATCCGGCACTGCCCATCAATACTAATTTATCGATATGTTCGGGATGTATGTAGGCATAGACCCATGATACCATTCCCCCCATCGAATTACCTACTAAGCTTACAGAATCTAAATGCATGTCTTGTATAAATGCATGTAAAAATCCATCATAAACTTCCATGATTTTCAAACTATCTTTTGGAAATTCGGATAAGCCAAAACCAGGTAAATCAATTCGAATGACACGATAATCTTTTGAAAGCTCAAGGGCTATTTTTTCAAAATTTCGATGCGATCCACCTAGTCCATGTATCATCAATATCACTTTGCCTTTCCCTTGATCCACATAATGTATATTAGTTTCGTGCCATACATAAAACTTAGAATCTTTTTGTGCAATGGTATGTATAGCTTCTGATCTAGTAATGATAGTGGAAGGTCTTAAAAAAATCGCACTTAAAGGGATGATAAAAAATAAGAGGATAATGATTATTATTTTTTTTCTTTTGCTCATACCTGATTTTTTAAAGTGGTTCGATATTGAATTTCAATCATACAAATCCAAAGTAGTGAAGTGCCCATCATCATTGAACAGATAGCAAAAGGCCAACTTAAAAAGGCTAAGGCAAAAGAATGATGTAATACATAAAATAAAGAGCTATATAAAATAAATAATTGAATCATTTCAAAATAAATAGCATAGGTTTTTCCTTCTAATATTTTACTCCAACTGATAATCATCATAAATAAACAAACACATAAAATAATTCGATCCATCAAAACAAATTCTAATTTTTGATTAATCGTAAAGGTGGTAATGAGTAATCCGAAAATTAGTTGTACAATTAAATAATAAGTAGTGAAGGGTGTTTGTTTGCTTTTAAATTTTACTTGTTCTTGCAAGGTATAACCAATACGTGGGATGCTTCCATCGCCTACTCCTCGTGGTCTCCAGCCCAAAGGCATAAACCATACTTTTAGTTTATCTATCCAATAAGGAGCAGCCATCATATCGTCCCATAAATGTTTCCAAAATTGTATATTGATTAAGATGGGATCCCAACTTTGTGGTGGTTTAGTCACCCCATAACAAATTTCTTCTTCCTCTTTTTCATATGTACCAAAGAGTTTATCCCAAAAAATAAATACCTCAGAAAAATTTTTATCTAAGTATTGGGTATTCACTCCATGATGCACTCGATGATGCGAGGGCGTGACAAATATTTTTTCAATCCAGCCTAAATTTTTAATCACTTTAGTATGATGCCAATAGGCTAATAGTAAATGCACAGCTGCTACACTATAGACCATTTCGGGCGAGAAGCCCAATAAAGGAAAAACCCAATCGAAAAAAGCAAATTGAAATAATCGTTGTGTAAAACTAGCTCTGATACCAACCGATAAATTTAATTCTTCAGAGGAATGATGGGGCATATGTGCCGCCCAAAATATATTGATGCTATGTCCGGTGCGATGAAACCAATAAAAAACAAAGTCTTGAAGCACTAATAATAATAGAAAATTATACCATACCGCTTCAAATTTATATGGTGCAAATTGATATAAAAAACCATATACCTTAAAAACAAAAAATGCTACACCTAAATTGATACACTGATTGCCAATGCCTGTGGCTAAATTAGCGATAGTGTCTTGATAAGAATAGTAGCCTTTGTTTTTAATTTTTGAATATAGTATTTCAGCTACTAAGAGCAATAATACAATAGGTGTAATAAGTACATATATATTCATAATTTAAATGTACAAAAAAAATGGCTTCTATCTATTGAATGAATTTTTATAAAAAATATCATTTGAAAAGGATTTATTCATTTATATCGTCTAAATTTGTTCATTAACTATTATTAAAGCATGAGAAAATTTATTTTATTGTGTGGATTTTGTATTTCTGCAAGTCTACTTTCAGCACAAAATTTTTACGACATGAATACCATCCAAGATATACGTATCTATTTTGGTATGACTAATTGGGATTATCAAATGGATACAGCTAATGCAGGTTATGAATCCTATTTATATGCCGATTCGGTGGTAATTAATGGAACACCATTTATTGGCGCAGGGGTAAGATATAAAGGCAATAGTTCGTATAGCGCTACCCGTGCAAAAAATCCATTACACATTAAATTAGATTTTACGAATAATGTCGATTATCAAGGTTATACAGATGTGAAGTTAGCGAATGGCTTTTCGGATCCATCTATGTGTAGAGAGGTAGTAGCCTATGCTATTCTTCGCCAATACATGGATGCTCCTCAAAGTAATATTGCCAAAGTATACTTAAATAATGCTTATTATGGAGTAATGACTAATGATGAAAATATTGGAGATGAATTTAATGAGGCACATTATTATACCAGTGGAAGAGATTTTGTAAAATGTAATCCACAAAATGCAGGTCCTGGAAGTGGCAATGGCAGTAGTTTAGAAGTACTAGGAACAGATTCTACTTTATATTATACTAAATACGATAAGAAAGATGGAAGTTGGAAATCATTAATGCAACTGATAGATACTCTTAAAAATTATCCTAATTTAATTGAGAATACTTTAGATGAAGATCGTACTTTATGGATGTTGGCTTTTAATGATGTTTTAGTAAACTTAGATAGTTATAGTGGTTCATTCAGACAAAATTATTATTTATATAAAGACCATAACAATCAATGGATACCAACTATTTGGGATTTGAATATGTGTTTTGGTAGCTTTACTATGTTGGGTACTGGTGGGGCATTAAACTTAACCAGTATGCGAAATATGTCTCCTTTAATTCATGAAACAGATGCTGCATGGCCTTTAATCAGTAAGCTATTAGCTATTCCTCAATACAAAAAAATGTATATCGCTCATGCTCGTACTATCAATAATGAGAATTTTGTGTCTGCTACATATAAAACAAATGCTAATGCATTACATACTTTAATTGATAATGCCGTATTAACAGATGCGAATTATTTAAGTACTTATGCTAATTTTACGAATGGTCTTACTTCTACGTCTACGGGAGGTGGCGGCCCAATGGGAAGTACTGTTGGTATTTATGAATTGATGGATAGTAGAGCTACTTATTTAAGTGGTACTTCAGAATTCACTGCATTTCCTCCTACTATCACTGCTGTTACACCTTCTTCGAGTACCCCTGCTTTTGGTTCAAACGTAACTATTAATGCTACAGTTACTAATAGAACTAGCGTATTACTTGGATATAGATATGCTAAATCAGACAAATTTATCAAAATAGCGATGTATGACGATGGAGCTCACGGTGATGGAACGAGTGGGGATAATATTTATGGGGTGAGTATTCCAGTGAATTCACTCGAGATTCAATATTATATTTATGCAGAAAATGCGAATGCAGGGATGTTTTCTCCTGAAAGAGCAGAGCATGAATTCTATAGCTTAGCACCTACTATTACTATGGCAAGCAGTAATGATATCGCCATCAATGAATTTTTGGCCGATAATAATAGTAATATTACCAATGAAAAAGGTAAGCATAAAGATTGGATTGAGTTATATAATAAAACAGGATCTGCTTTAGGATTATCCAATATCTATTTATCAGATGATGCGGCTAATATTGCTAAATGGCATTTCCCAACTACTGCATTTATACCAGCAAATGGTTATGTATTAGCATGGGCAGATGATGATGATATCACTTATGTAGAAGCGCATACCAATTTTAATTTAAATAGTTTGGTAGATACCATTTTATTAGGCGATGGAACAAGTGTGAGTGATAATGTAAGTTTTACATCGCAATTGACCGATCAATCCATGGCTCGTTGCCCAAATGGTTCTGGTACTTTTCAAGTAACGAGCACACTTACTCCTAGACTTAGTAATATTTGTAATGTTAGTGTAAGTGATATCGAAGCTAATGCAGCAATGCTCGTATATCCTAATCCAGCCAATACCAATTTGAATATACAGATTGATAATGTAAATGCAATCGCATTGAAAATGCAAGATGTAAACGGACAAGTGGTATATGCACAAAACGCATCGTTAAGTCCAGTTCAAACAATAGACATTAGTGGCTATGCAAAAGGATTATATATTGTTACGGTAACTATGAAATCAGGAGAACTGATATCTAAAAAAGTGATTATTGAATAATCATTCGAGCTAAAAATCATATTATAGAAAAGCTACTAAATTTGTTTTAGTAGCTTTTTTTATGCGATATGATTTTTTAATTTTATAGGAATAATCATAGTATATTTATTCTCGAAAAATATTTTCTATGAATCATTTTCGTACTATTCTTTCCTTGTCTTTATTATTAGTAGCTCTTTATTTTTTAAATAGTTATACTATCAAAACAGAAAAGGCCAATATTCCACCACTAGGAAAATTCTTAAATCCGATTACAGGTTTTTGGAAAAATGCAGAGAATATTGAAACGATAAAAAATGAAAGTATACAGTTGAAAGGCTTGTCAGCACCGGTGACAGTAATCTATGATGAACATATGATTCCGCATATTTATGCAGCCAACGAAGAAGATTTATATTGTGCTCAAGGATATGTAACCGCTCGATTTAGATTGTGGCAAATGGAAATTCAAACGCGTGCAGCTTGTGGTAGAGTGAGTGAAATATTAGGTCCTAAAACCTTAGATTTTGATCGATTAAAAAGACGTACAGGAATGAAATATGGAGCTGAACAAACTTTAGCTGCCATTGAAAATAATCCCCAAGCTAAAAAATTAATCAATGCCTATACCGATGGTATCAATCAATATATTCATTCGTTAAATGCAGCAAATTATCCAGTAGAATATAAACTTTTAAATTATCAACCAGAAGATTGGACAAATTTAAAAACAGCGCTTTTATTAAAAGCGATGGCTGAAAATTTAACGGCATTAGAGTATGATATTGAACATACCAATGCCTTGAATATGCTAGGCAAAACAGATTTTAATTTAATTTATAGAGATTGGTGGGAGGAGCAAGATCCAATTATTTCAAAAGGAACTCCTTTTCAAAAACATATAAATAATGCAATAAGCAATACTGCAGATACCTTATTTTCAACTAATTCTAATCCTATTCAGTCGATAGAAAATCCAATCGATAAAGAAGAAGAAGATTATATGTTAGGGTCGAATAATTGGGCAATAGCTGGTGCCAAAACCAAAAGTGGAAAACCTATTTTAGCAAATGATCCACATTTACGTTTGAGTTTACCAAGTATTTGGTTTCAAATTCATTTGTCTTGTCCAACTTACAACGCTTCAGGGGCAAGTCTTCCCGGAGCACCAGGAGTCATTAGTGGATTTAATGATCATATTGCTTGGGGCGTAACGAATGCCGGAAGAGATATTCGTGATTGGTATAAAATTTCTTTTAAAGATGCGAGTATGAATGAATATTTACTAGATGGTAAGTATCAAAAAACACATAAGATAGTAGAACAATTTAAAGTGAAAGGGCAAGCAGATTTTTTCGATACTATAGTATTTACACATCATGGACCAGTAGTGTATGATAGAAATTTTAGTGAAAAACAAGCGATGAATTTAGCCTTACGATGGACCGCACATGATGTGAGTGAAGAGATGATGACGTTTTATAAATTGAATAAATCTAAAAATATACAAGATTATTTTGAAGCGATTTCACATTATTCTTGCCCTGCACAAAATTTTGTTTTTGCTTGTAAGGATGGAGATATTGCCATACAACAACAAGGTAAGTTTCCAATTCAACGCAAAGACCAAGGCGTGTTTATTCAAGATGGAAGCTTAACCTCGAATGATTGGAAAAGTTATATTCCTTTTGAAGATAATCC
Organism: Saprospirales bacterium; assembly: GCA_947464015.1. Classification (GTDB taxonomy): domain Bacteria; phylum Bacteroidota; class Bacteroidia; order Chitinophagales; family CAMDFR01; genus CAMDFR01. The sequence continues at coordinate 7,846 of CANHVE010000033.1, forward strand.
ACATATGGTGAATCCAACTAGAGGCTTTGTGAGTAGCGCCAATCAACATCCAACTGATACCACCTATCCATACTATTATACAGGAGTATTTGAATATTTTAGAAATAGAAGAATCAATACAGAATTGACTCGTATGTCGAATATTCAATTGCAAGATGTAGAGCATTTACAATTAGATAATTTTAATTGGATGGCAAGTGAATGCCTACCTGCGATGTTAAATAAATTAGATAAATCGCATGTAAATGCTAAACAACAAGCTATCATAGAACAATTAAGTGCTTGGAAATTTTATAATGAAGCAGATAGTAAGGCTGCAGTATACTACGAAATATGGGAAGATACACTTGAAAAAATAATGTGGGATGAGTTTATGCATACGAAATATCCAGTTCGATTTCCTGAAAAAATTACCACCTTACATTTTATAAGTACAGATCAAGCTTCTATTTTTTATGATATTAAAAAGACTGAAAAAGTAGAGTCGCTAAGTGATTTGATTGCATTAAGTTTTACGTATGCCAGTGCTAAAATTGCCTCTATGCCCGATCAAGATTGGACTAGCTTCAAACATACTAGCATCGAACATTTAGCCAAAATACCTGCCTTATCTATAGATTATGTTGCATGTGGAGGAAATAAAAGTATTGTGAATGCTATTTCGAAATATCATGGCCCCAGTTGGAGAATGATTGTAGAAATGACAGATGATATTCATGCGGTAGCTATTTATCCAGGCGGACAAAGTGGTAACCCCGGTAGTAAATACTATGATAATTTTGTTGCTGATTGGTCTCAAGGAAAATATTATGAAATTTATCATTCATCAATATTAAATGATATGAAAAAACATGCTTCATCTATTCTAGAATTAAAACCTTAAACTATGCTATTTTCGAATAAAATATTATTTGTACTTTATACTTTATCTGTATTGCTACTTTCTATAATAGTTCCCATTTGGTATGCTTTTATACTATTATTAATCTTTTTTTCTTTTTTGTTTTCATCTAAAACAACAAAAGCTTTTTTATTGGGATTTGGAAGTGTGTTTTGTGCATGGACCATCTTAATGCTATTCAAAGATTTTCAAAATGATTCACTACTATCAGCACGTATAACACATTTATTTAAATTACCTTCTAAGTGGCTATTAATATTTATTACTGCGTTTATAGGCGCTATTTTAGGAGCCTTATCAACTTGGTTAGGTAAAAATTTAAAATCCTCATTTGGTTATATAAAATAATACTTCTAATTTAGTGATGTGAATCACCAGGTTTTATTTATTTTTATTTGTACTGTTTTAGTTCGTTTTCAACTGGCTGCACAGGTGGTATATGTTGCAGAAGATAAAAGCGAAGCATCTAAGTGCATCTATGTTACCACCAATAAAGCGGAGGCCACTTCTATTGTATTTAAGTCAGATGATATCACACAAGCTACGATTCAAGATGGAATTTGGTTTATAACTGATTGGAAAGCAGAGGCTTCTGTATGTATTTATCTCACTAAATTTAAAGGCGAGGCCGACGAAATTATCTATTTTACAGATAATAAAAAAGAAGTAGCAAAACTCAAATAAGGATGTTTTTTTAAGACTTACATTTTAGGCTATATTTTTAGCTAATATTTTAGTATTTTAGCGCTCTTTTTGCATTTATTAATAAAGCCCAAAGGATTTTAAAAACGTATGATGTATTTTATAAAAGGAGAGATTGTAATGATTAATCCTGCACTTGTGGTTATAGAAACAAATGGTATTGGATATGGTCTACATATTAGTTTAAATACCTATTCTAGTATTCAAACACAGAAACACTGCAAATTGTTCACCTACTTACACGTAAAGAATGAAGGTTCTAATGTTTCAGGTATAGAATTATTCGGTTTTCATGAAGAAGCAGAAAGAGAAATATTTTTAAAATTGACATCAGTATCAGGAATTGGAGTGAATACCGCTCGAATGATGCTATCTTCCCTCCATCCAAGTGAAATTGAACGAGCAATATTACAAGGGAATGTGGCTTTGATTCAAAGTATTAAAGGGATTGGTCCTAAAACAGCACAACGAGCTATTCTTGAACTGAAAGATAAAATTAGCGGTACTAGTAGTTCGGATGCTTCAATGGGTATGGTGCATCAACATATGGGCAAACAAGATGAAGCACTACAAGCACTTATTGCACTTGGAATTGCAAAACCAATGGCTGAAAAAGCATTAGGTAAAATCATTGGCAATAAACAAGACTTAGGTGTAGAAGAAATGATAAAATTAACTTTAAAATCATTGTAATCAATCATTTAGATAAAAGGCAATGAGAATGAATAAAATGCGTTTATATAAAATTACATTAACTAACCAATGGACCTTAGCTACCTATATGAGATTTAGCACAGTACTCTTTACATTCTTATTAGTTTGTCTATATGCGAATCAAGCTCAGGCTATGGCTACTGATTCCTTAAAATATCCCATAAAAGATAGAAATGGAGATTATATAACAGACCCTGTAAATAACTCGGTCGATTTAGATGATCCATCCAATGTGGTGAAAACAGTTGAATATGATCCTGAAACTAAAATGTATATTGTTCGTGAAACGGTAGGTGGTTTTAGTGTTAGACCACCACAATATTTAACTTACGAGGAGTATGCTAAATACATTGAACAACAACAAAAAAATGAATTTGTAAAAGGTCGTAATAGCGGTACTGAACTCGTAGAACGTAAAGGAATTGTAGCGCCTATTAATACGAAGAATAAAACCTTAGATCGTTTATTCGGTGGATTAACAGTAGATATTAGACCTTCGGGAAATATCGAATTAACTCTAGGAGGCAATAGTACGAAAATTGCTAATCCAACCCTTCCTCAAAGAACTCAAAAAACAGGAGGTTTTGATTTTGATATGAATATCAACCTAAACGTATTAGGTAAAATTGGGAATAAACTTCAATTAAACTTAAATTATAATACACAAGGTGGATTCAGTTTTAATAATGATTTTAATAATTTAATTAAGTTGAATTATGTAGGGGAAGAGGATGATATCGTACAAGAATTAGCGGCTGGGACTGTGAGCTTGCCTTTAAATACGCAATTGATTACTGGTGCACAAGCACTTTTCGGTTTTAAAACTAAATTGCGTTTTGGTCGTTTCACCGTTTCAGCGTTGATGTCGCAACAAAAATCTAAAAAAGAAAGTATCACCTTAGATAATGGGGTTCAATTACAAAAGTTTGAAATTGCTGCAGATAAATATGATTTGAATCGACACTATTTTCTATCTCAAAAATTTAGAAGCAATTTTGATTTCGCTTTAAGTACGATTCCAAATATTAATTCAGTACTTCAAATCAATCGAGTGGAAGTATGGGTAACTAATAGAAATGGTGCTACTGTAAATGTACGTGATGTAGTAGCTTTAGCCGATTTAGGGGAAGTAACACCTTTTTCAACCAATGTAAACAGCATTCCTACTAATCCATTGCCTGATAATTATTCTAATGATTTATATCAACAATTAACAGGTGGTTCACCAAGTGTTTCAGATGATAGAAGAGGGATCGATAATGTAATTCCATTTTTACAAAATGATTTGAACTTACAACCTATTCAAGATTATGAAAAAATCTATGCACGTAAATTAGCCCCAAGTGATTTTACATTTGATGCAGCATTAGGTTTTATCTCTTTAAATCAAACCTTAAACCCGAATGAAGTATTAGCCGTTGCTTATGAATATACCTACAATGGAGTGCGCCATCAAGTAGGAGAGTTCTCTACTCAAATCGTAGGCGATTCAAATGATGTAAGTAAAGTACTCTATTTAAAAATGTTGAAGAGTACTAGTGCTCGTCCTCAATTACCCATTTGGAATTTGATGATGAAAAATATTTATTCGATTGGTGGGTATCAAATTAGTAATGAAGATTTTTATTTAGACGTATATTATAACGATCCAGGTAATGGTTTGAAGCGCTACTTACCAGAAGGGAATATTAAAGGTAAACAACTTATTCGCTTATTAAATTTAGATAATACCAATAATCAAACCGATCCTCAACCAGATGGTGTATTTGATTTTATTCCTGATTTAACTATCAAACCTAGCAGCGGAAGAATTATGTTTCCTTGTCTTGAACCATTTGGAAATTATTTACAATCTAAATTTGATCAGTATGGAGATGGCGCCATTGCTCCTTCTTATGTATACAATCAGTTATATGATTCTACTCAAACCATCGCTCAACAATTTCCTGAACTAAATCGATTTGTAATTAAAGGTTCTTATAAATCTTCAGCAGGTGGAGATATTCAATTAGGGGCATTTAACTTGCCACAAGGTTCTGTAACAGTAACTGCTGGTGGTATCAAATTAACAGAAGGAATTGATTATACTGTTGATTATAGTTTAGGTAGAGTGAAAATTATTAATGAAGCAATTATTAAATCAGGAAACCAAGTAAAAATTGATTTTGAAAATAATGCTTTATTTGGTTTCCAAACAAAAGCACTATATGGCACTCGAATGGATTATAGAGTGAGTGAGAAATTAAATATTGGGGCTACAATTATGCACTTAAGTGAAAGACCATTTACTCAAAAAGTAAATATTGGTGAAGATCCTACACGTAATACTATTTTTGGTGCAGATATTAAATACAATACAGATTTGCCTTGGTTAACGAAAGGCCTTGATAAATTACCTATTTATTCAACCAAAGACATGAGTACCTTTACTTTCAATGGTGAGGTAGCTCGATTACAACCGGGCCACTCTAAATTGATAGGAAAAGATGGGGTTATTTATTTAGATGATTTTGAAGGTACAAATAGTGGTTTTGATATTCGTTTACCAGCACAAAACTGGAAATTAGCCAGTACTCCTCGAAATGCAGTAAATGCAAGTGGAACCATCCTTTTCCCAGAAGCTAATAATTATGATAGTACCAGCAATTTCAATAGAGCTAAGTTAAGTTGGTATACCATCGATCCTTCATTTATGCAAGAGAATTCTCAATTCTTGCCAACTTATGTAAAAGATAATCCGGCAGATTATATCGATCATTATACTCGTCAAATACAACAAACAGAAGTTTATCCAAATAAATCGTTGAATGGTTCATTTCAAAATGTGTTACCAACTTTAGATTTGAAATTGGATCCTCGTCAACGTGGTCCCTATAATTTTGATTCGAAACCTTTTGCTACTACTTATTCTTCAGGTATTGACGATTCGGGTTATTTGAATAATCCAAAATCAAGATGGGCAGGTATTATGCGAAATATCGATAATACAGATTTTGAACAAACGAATGTAGAATATATTGAATTTTGGATGTTAGATCCATTTATATATGATAGAGGTGTAAACAGACAAGGTGATTTATACATCAATTTAGGTACAATTTCAGAAGATATTTTACATGATAGTAGAATGAATTATGAAAATGGATTAGATTGTGATGTCACTAAAAATGATCAAACTTCTATGGGACAAGTGCCACGTGTGGCACCTATCGTAAATTCATTTAATAATGACCCAGCTATACGTGCTTGTCAGGATGTGGGATACGATGGTTTAACTGATGATTTAGAAAAAATAAGATATGCTAATTTCATCAATGATTTAAGAACTACTGTAACCAGTAATACTGCTTTAGTGGATCAATTAGCATTAGATCCGGCAAATGATGATTATAAATATTATAGAGATGAAGTGTATGATGCCACTAGTGCAAAAATCATCGATCACTATATCAATTTTAATAATCCACAAGGCAACTCACCTATCGTAAATGAGAGTGAAAGATTTTCTAGTGCAGCAACCAATATTCCTGATATTGAAGATTTGAATAGAGATAATTCATTAAATGAAAACGAAGAGTATTATCAATATAGAATTCCGATATTTCCTGGAATGAATGAATCGAATAATAAATACATTGTTTCTAAAGTCGATAATCCTGCTTCTACTATTACTTTTAATGGTCAAAATATTCCACTTGATCCCTATACTTGGTATCAATTTAGAATTCCTATTAGAGAGTTTGAAGATAAAATTGGAGATATCTCCGATTTTAGATCTATTCAAACGATGCGTATGTTCTTAACTAATTTTGAAAAACCTATTGTAATGCGTTTGGCTAAATTAGAATTAATACGTAATCAATGGAGAGTATATAATGGCGATTTAAAACGTCCAGGTGATGTGATTCCAACCGATCCTGATAAACCAACTACCTTCTTCCAAACGTCGGTAAATATTGAAGAGAACTCAGAAAAATCACCTATTAATTATGTGATTCCTCCAGGCATTTATAGAGAACAAGGACCAGGTCAAAATGCTAATACAAACGTACAATTAAATGAGCAAGCTATTTCGGTTAAAGCATGTGGTTTACAAGATGGTGATGCTAGAGCATTGTTTAAAAATCTAAATTTAGATTTAAGAAATTATAAAACTTTAAAAATGTATATCCATGCTGAAGAAGCTAGTCCATCTGCAGTAAATGGGGATATCACAAGTTTCTTGCGAATTGGTTCAGATTATAATAGTAATTACTATCAGTATGAAGTGCCTTTAACATTAACTCCTCCAGGTACCTATAAAAATGATATAGAAGCTGATCGTTTAAAAGTTTGGCCAGAAGAAAATAATATCGATTTAGATTTAGATGCATTTATCAAGTTGAAACAAGAACGTAACTTGAAAGGAGTCCCTTTAACTGTTCCTTATTCAACGATTGATAGCAAAGGTCATATCTTAACTATAGTTGGTAATCCTGATTTAGGGATGTCGGCAACAGTGATGTTAGGGGTAAAAAATCCAGCTCAAAATGCTCCATTTAATCCGAGAGATGTGGAAGACGATGGAACTGCTAAATGTGTGGAAGTATGGTTTAATGAGCTTCGCACCAATGGCTTGGCTGAAAATGGAGGTACAGCTACTTTAGCCAATGTAGCATTAAAGATGGCAGATCTAGCCAATATTAATGTATCAACGCGTTATCACTCCATTGGATTTGGACAGTTAGAGCAACGAGTGGATCAACGTTATAGAGATGAATATGTAGATTATGATGTGGCTGGTAATGTAGAAGTGGGTAAATTCTTCCCGAAAAAAGCAGGTATACGTATTCCTTTCTATGGTACCTATGCGCAGAAATTTAGCACCCCACAATATGATCCTTATATGTTAGATGTGAAGTCGAAAGATAATATCGCATCCATCAAAGAATATTATGGTGCTGATAGTGCTGCTTTATATAAAAAACAAATACAATCTATCGAAACTAGAAGAGGATACAACTTTACCAATGTTCGTATCGTTCCTGAAAGTAAATCGAAAAAAGTATGGCCTTGGAGTTTAGGTAATTTCAGTTTTACCTATGCTTATACCGAAATGTTTAAATCTGATCCATTCATGGAATATAATGGTGTGAAAAATTATAATGGTTCATTTGCTTATAATTATTCTCCACAACCATGGTTCTTATATCCATTCAAGAAAGCTATTAAGAGTAAGTCGAAGTGGTTTGATATCATTAAAGATATCAACTTTAACATTGTACCTACTACGGTGTCATTCAATACAGAGATGCGTAGACGATTTGGGGAGCAACGATTAAGAGTGATTGGAAATGATGAGTTTCCTATTGCACCAACATATAATAAATTCTTTGTTTGGGATAGAGATTATGTATTTAGATGGAGTCCGTTTAAATCGTTAAATATCGATTATAGCGCATCCAATAATGCACGTATTGATGAGCCAGATGGAAAAATTGATACCAAAGAAGAAAAGAAAATTGTTTGGGATAATGTATTGAAATTTGGTCGTAATACGAATTATATACAAAGTTTAAATGCTTCTTATAATTTACCAATTAATAAAATTCCATTATTAGATTGGGTGCAAGTGCGCGCGAGTTATGCAACTACTTATAATTGGACTGCCAGTGCACAAGTACGTGATGCTGTAACGAATCAATACAAACAAAATCCATTAGGAAATATTGTAAGCAATTCTCAAAATATAAATACTACTGGTGATTTTAATATCAAACGTTTGTATGATAAATTACCTTTCTTAAAAACATATAATAATCCGAATCCAAATCAGGGCGATCCTAAAAAACGTAAAACATTTAATGATACGCAAAAGAAAGCGAAGGATAAATTAAAAGCCGAATTATTAAAAGCGCAGAAAGAATTGAATAAATGGAAGCAAGAGATTAAGGATGCAAAAGAGGATGACAAATTAACGAAAGAACAACGAGTAGCTATTATCAAAGCCAATAAAGCGAAGATTAAAACATCCAGAAAACAGATTGCGAAATTGAAAAAAGATATTTCGGAGAAACAACCTAGTGAAAAACCAGGCTTAGCAATCTTACTTCAACCATTATTAATGCTAAAAAAAGTAAGTATATCTTATAGCGAAAATAGATCAACTACTTTAACAGGATTTATGCAAACACCTAAATATTTAGGAGTAAGTAGTATGGGTAGTCCTGGATATGATTTCGCATTTGGTAAACAACCAGGTATGACACCATTTACAGAATTAGATGCAGCAGAACGAACGGCTTGGTTAGATAATGCAGCCGCTAGAGGATGGATAAGTAATGATACATTCTTAAATAGACCATTCTTACAAACCTATCAACAAGCATTAAATATTAAAGCAAATTTAGAACCTTGGCGTGATATGAAAATTGATTTAGAATGGAATAAATCTTATACAGTAAATCATCAACAACTATTTAAAGTACAAACAGAGGATGGTAATTTCGAACATTTATTCCCTAAAGATATGGGGACATTTACGATTACTACATTGCCAATAAGAACGATGTTTGATAAAATAAATTCCGATTTTACTACGAAAGTGTATAATGATTTTGAAGCAAACAGAACCATTATTTCAGATCGTATCAGTCAAGTAAATCCGAACGCCAATCCAACGAATAGTTATGTGACACCAGATGGAACGGTTGTAAATACTTATAAAGAAGGATATGGTCCAAAATCACAAGATGTATTGATTCCATCATTCCTAGCAGCATACAATGGTAAAAATGCGAATACAGTTAGCTTGAATCCATTTAAAGCAATGCCATTACCAAACTGGAGATTCACATATAACGGGTTGACTAACTTTGCCTGGGCGAAAAAAATATTTACTAGTTTCTCATTAACACATGCGTATATATCTACGATGAGTATTAATAGTTTTGAAACGAACTTTGATTATTCAGGAAATGGAACTTATCTAAACTCAAGTAAAAGAGATACCTTGAATAATAACTATATTTCATTATATCGTATGCCAAATATCGTGTTGAATGAATCATTCCAACCATTAATCGGTATTCGTATGTCGTTTAAAAATAGTTTAACCATTGATTTTGATTTCAAAAAATCTAGAATCATGACGATGAGTTTTGCCGATTATCAATTGAATGAAATTAAATCAGAGTCTTATACATTTGGTATTGGATATAAATTGAAAGGAATCAAATTCTCTTTATTCAAAATCAAAGGCAAACCATTTAAGTTGGATAATGATTTCAATTTCAGATTCGATTTCAGTATTAGAGATAACATCACTATATCACATCGTATCGATCAAAACAGTAATATCCCAACGGTAGGAGCGAAAGTGGTAACGATCAGTCCATCGATTGATTATACGGTAAGTAAAAGAGTGAATGTGCGTGTATTCTTTGATTATAGCAGAACGAAACCATATACATCCGCATCATTCCCGATTACCAATATGCAAGGTGGTATTAAATTACGATTGAGTTTAAATCCTAATTAAGATTAAAGTTCAAAGTTCAAAGAACTCATAATTCATAATTCTTAATTATTAATTCTTAATTATTAATTATTAATTCTTTCACGCCACGGCGTGACTTAATTGAATTTATTTTACGTGAATTGTAATTCCATCCAATTCAACGATATCTTTTGGGAGGATTTTCTTTCTTTTTTCAGTAGCGATAGTATTATTGATTTTTACTTCGCCTTCTAATATTCTAACATTGGCTTCACCTCCAGTGCCTACAACGCCAGTAATTTTCAAGAGTTTATTCAGTTCAATAAATTCTTGATTTTCGTTGATTGTAAATTCGATGATTGACGACATACTAGATTAAATATGTTTTTCGGCATGATAGCTCGAACGAACTAATGGTCCACTTTCTACATAGGTAAAACCTTTTTCTAATGCGATTTCTTTATACTGTTTAAATTCATCGGGATGCACATATTTCTGCACGGCCAAATGATTTTTGGTTGGTTGTAAATACTGACCAATCGTTAATATTTCTACGCCTGCTTTACGCAAATCGTCAAATGTTTCATAAATTTCTTCTTCTGTTTCGCCCATGCCCAACATCAATCCACTTTTGGTTTTGTCGATACCACCTTTTTTCAAATAGGCTAATACTTCCATACTGCGCTCATAACGGGCTTGTACACGAACTTCTCGCGTAAGTCGTTTTACGGTTTCAATATTATGTGAAACTATTTCAGGTTTTACTTCGATGATGCGATTAAGCTGCTCTTCTTTTCCTTGAAAATCTGGAATCAATGTCTCAATCGTTACTCCCGGTGCATGTTTACGAATAGCACGAATAGTTGCAGCCCATATTTTAGAGCCACCATCAATCAAATCATCTCGATCCACAGATGTCAATACCACATGCTTTAAGCCCATGGTTTTAATACTTTGCGCTACACGATAAGGTTCGGCTATATCAACCGCTTCAGGTTTGCCAGTGGCTACATTACAAAATTGACAAGAGCGTGTACATACGTTACCAAGTATCATTAAAGTGGCAGTACCAGCCGTCCAGCATTCAGCTTGATTCGGACAATTACCACTCTCACAAATAGTATGTAGTTTATTTTCGTGAACGATTTTTTTTACACCCACATAATCTTTACCTGAAGGTATTGGCACTTTTAACCAATCGGGTTTACGTAATCGCTTTTGTTGTTCAGTTGTAGTTTGACTCATTTATTCGAATTTCCGCTTTAATACGGTTTGCAAAAATACTAAGTAAATGAATAATATGGTGAGATAAATAAATAGACCAATACTCCAGTGATGGAAACATATAACCACAAAGGAAAAGTAATGCGCACTATTTTTTTATGTTGCTCATATTCGCCCGTTAAACCACTGTAAGTGCTTAACAAAATAAATGGTAATACGATTGATGCAAGTGGAATATGAGTAAGTAAAATAAAATAATAGATATATTTTTTTACACCCTCTCCTCCATAATGCGTATCGAATGTAAGTAAATGATGCAAAATATAAGACACTAAAAATAAGGTAGAAAGTATCATAGCAAAAAGCATAGTGCTTCGGTGTGCAGTATAATTTTTTTGTTTCACAAAATACAATGCTAAAAGTAGAAGCACTGTAACACCAGAATTAATAAAAGCATTGGCTGTAGCAAAATATTGTGGAGGAAATCCTAAGGTAGTTCCTACCATTTTAAATTTACCTAATACTACTACTACGCCAAGAACGACTACCGATAATGTACCGATAATACCATAAGCGAGGTTATCATTTTTTTTAAAGTAAGGAGTGA
>CANHVE010000034.1 GCA_947464015.1 Saprospirales bacterium
ATTTTTATAGGGAATAAAGTCTGTCAAATTGGGTCAAGAAAAATATATTTAGTATCATATTCAATATCAAATTCATTTAAAAACTCAATATATTCGTCATGAAAAGTTTGTTTGTTATGATGGATTTCTTGGTTTTCTATGTATTTAATTACACTTTTGACATCAGACTTACTATATGAAAATGCACCAAATCCTTGTTGCCATTCAAATTTTGATTTTAAGAATTTTTTATCATTAATCCATTTTGATGAACTGCCTTTAATGTCTTGAAGGAGTTCAGAAACTGATTGAGTTGGTCGCATTCCAACTAGTATATGTATATGGTCTTCAACTCCATTAATAGCTAATAATTTGTGGTTATATGCAGCTACAATGCCTGTTATATATTTGAATAATTCATCTTTCCATTCTTTATGAATTAGTGCATTTCTATTTTTTACTGCGAATACAAATTGTAAATGAATTTGAGTATAAGTGTTTGCCATGGAGTTTATTTGATGACTAAAATAATGTTTTTTTTGTTTTTTGAAAACCTATTTCCTCCCTACGGGACTATAATATCTTTCCTTCAACTTGCCTACGCTTATTATTGTCCCTATGGGACTGAAAATTTGCCAACAAATTATTAATCTAGAAATAATAATGTAATATCAATTATTACTTAGGAATGCAATATCAATAGTTCCATAGGAACGCTATATCGATAGGCTCATAGAGGCATCGATATAGATGAATCCCATAGGGATGATATAGATTTTCAAACATCCTTAATTTTATTCTTACCTTTGTAATGTATTTAAATACGATATCCAATTATGTCAATAGAACAACAAGTAATCAGCAGAAGCAATAATCAATGTGAATTGTGTAAATCAACTACTAAATTGAGTATTTATGATATTCCACCTGCTGGCGATAAACAAGCGAGTCATTCTTTATACGTTTGTGAAAAATGCAAATTACAATTAGAAAAGAAAGAAGAATTGGATGCCAATCATTGGTCTTGTTTAAATGAATCGATGTGGAGTGAAATTCCAGCTGTACAAGTAGTTTCATGGCGTATGTTGAATCGTTTAAAAAATGAATCATGGGCAAGTGATGCATTAGACATGATGTATTTAGACGATGATAATTTAGTATGGGCTAAAGCCATGGGTGATCATGAAAATTCAGGTGAAGCTTCTTTTCATAGAGATTCTAATGGAACTATTTTACAGAACGGAGACAATGTAGTTTTGACTAAATCGCTTGATGTAAAAGGTTCTTCAGCCAATGCCAAAGTGGGTACCATCGTAAGAAATATCAAACTTGTATCAGATAACGTAGAACAAATTGAAGGGAAAATCGACGATCAACTGATTGTGATTTTGACTAAGTATTTGAGAAAAAATTAAGCTTATTCTATTAATTTTAAAAAAGCATCTTCATCTATTATTTGAATGGAGGCGATATCTTGTGCTTTTTTCAACTTCGAACCAGCTTCAGCACCTGCTACTAAATAATTCAATTTAGCACTCACTCCACTTAAGATAGTACCACCATTTTTTTCTACTAATTCTTTCGCTTTATCTCTGGTGAATTTAGTAAGTGTTCCAGTAAACAAAAATGTTTTACCAGCCAAAACATTTCCTGTTTGTTCGCTATTCATTTCATTGTGCACTAATGAAACTCCATTATTTTCAAGTTCTTTGAGTAAATGAATGTTTGATTCATTACTGAAAAACTGTCGAATACTTTCTGCTACTTTAGGTCCGATATCTTCTAATTCTAATAAATGTTCGGTAGTCCATTGTTGTAAATCATAAATACCTTTGATTTGTTTAGCTAATTTTTTAGCCATAATGACTCCTACATGTCGAATACCTAAACCGACTAGTATGCGCCACAAAGCCTTATTTTTGCTGGCTTCTATGCCTTCCGTTAAATTCTTGAATGATTTTTCTTTCCAACCATCTAATGCAAGTATTTCATTTTTTTTATTCGCTAATAAATAAATATCAGGTATTTGTTTGATCAAACCTTCTTTCATAAATCGAATAATAATATCTCGCCCTAAGCCATCAATATCCATAGCCTCTTTGCTCGCAAAATGAATAATGCTTTCTTCTGATTTAGCTACACATTCTAAATTGATACATCTCCAGGCGCTTTCTTCTGCTTCACGCACTAATAAACTATTACAGCTGGGGCAATTACTTGGGAAAATTATTTCTTGTGTGTTATCATCTAATGAAGATTCATCTACAGCACTGATATAAGGGATCACATCCCCACTGCGCTCTACATATACATAGGCATTTAAACGTAATTTTTTTTCTTTGATAAAATCTTCATTATGTAAAGAAACCGAAGAGATGGTTACGCCCGCTAAAGGAACAGGTTCTAATTTCGCAACGGGTGTTATGGCTCCGGTTCTACCCACTTGATATTCGATGTCGAGTAATTTGGTGCGAGCTTTTTTGGCTTTAAACTTATAGGCTATAGCCCAACGAGGATGATGTCCGGTAGCCCCCACACGATTTTGTTGTTCAAGATTATTAACCTTCACCACCATGCCATCAATCTCGTAATTATAGGTTTCTCGTTTCGCTTCCCATTCATTACAAAAGGCGATGACTTCCTCAATATTTTTACAAATCTTTTTTTCGCTTTGAGGTGTTTTAAATCCAAGTGAATAAAGCATATTAATATTATCGAAATGATTGATAAGTGATTCGCCTAAAACAGAATCATTATTATGATCAACCGCATAACCAATTTGATACATAAAAGCTTCTAAGCCTCTATTAGCTGCTTCTGTAGGATCTTTCATACGTAAACTTCCCGATGCAGTATTTCTACTATTCTGAAATGTTTTTAAATTTTCTTTCGCTCTATCTTCATTGAGTTTTTTAAATACGTCGTTGGCAATTACTACTTCGCCACGCAGTTCTATTTTAGAAATACCTTTTTCAGCAAAATTGGCTTGAAGTGGAATAGATTTTAATACACGTGCATTGTGGGTGATATCTTCCCCTTCCACACCATTGCCTCGAGTGGCTGCTCTGACTAGTTTATCATTTTCGTATAACAAGGCAATACTACTACCATCAAATTTGGGCTCTACACAATATTCGATACTAGTATTAGGTAATAATTTCTGTAGACGTTCATCAAAACTTTTTAAATCATCTGCATCATAAGAGTTATCTAATGAAATCATCGGAACACTATGTGTAACCGTTTTTGCTTCTTCGCTTAATGCAAGTCCAATGCGTTGTGTAGGAGAATCAGATAAAACAAAAGAAGGATTCTCTGTTTCAATTTTTTTAAGCAGGGCAAATAACGTATCGTATTGTTGATCGTTGATGCTTGCTTCAGATTGTAAATAATATTTCCAATCGTGATATCGAATCACACGAATTAAATCATTCATTTTATCTTTTACCTCAAAATAAATTTTACCACTTAATAATTCAGTGGTAAGTTGATCTAATTTTTGCGATTCAGATTTGGTGTACATGTATTTTTATCAATTCTAATGAATAGACAAAAATACTTAGAATCCCTACCTAATCAAAGTTACCGTACCAGTATAGTTTTCAATATTATTGTTTAGGGTGTTTCTTAATTGAATAGAATATACATAACTTCCAATAGGTTGCTCTCTTTCTCTAAACATGCCATTCCATCCCATTGTACTATTTTTTGTTTCGAAAACTAATTCGCCCCATCTATTAAAAATTTGCATCGATTCAAGATTTAAATTGAAAGTGCTTAAAATTTTAAATACATCATTCAATCCATCTCCATTCGGTGTAAACGCACTAGGTATGGCATAAGACGAAGAATCGTTAAATTCATTTACACAAATAGTTATGGTATCATATCCCGAGCATAATTGTACATTAATTCCTCGTACAAAATAAGTAGTCGTTAGAGTTGGTGAAACGGTAATGCTGCTATTGTTAATACCAGTACTCCAAAAATAATCGAATCCTCCTGATGCACTTAATGTAATAGACTCGCCAACTGTAATACAAGTATCTGCACCTATTGTAATAGTTGGTACTGGATTCACTGTTAAAGTAACCATATGAGTACTATCACATCCAAAACGGTTGGTATGACTTGTAGTCCAAGTGGTATCGCTAGTATATAAATTACCCAGATATAAATCTCCCAAACATAAACTTTGTCTGAAGTTAGTTACTGATGGTGCATTTACAGATAAGGTAGTAAGTAAGATACTATCACAACCTAATCGACCAACTAACGTATCATAATAAATACCAGAGGTATTTCTCCAAGCACCTCCTAAGAAAAGGGAGTCGCCATTACAGATATTCAAACTTCTATTAGAGCTTAAATTGAGTACTGTTAAATTCGTTCGAACGATACTATCACAAGCGATGAAGTTGACTAAAGTATCATAATAAGTGCCACTAGTCGTATATATAGAACTGCCTACACGAACTATATTTCCTTGGCAGATACTAGTATCTATGGTTCTTGTACTTATTGGATTTACTGTTAAGTTTAGTTGAACTACACTATCGCAGCCACTAGGGTTTGTAAGAGTATCATTATATACACCACTAGAACTATGGTTGATGGTTCCTATACGAACAATAGTACCAGCACAAACCGTTTGACTATAAGTGGTATCAAGTATTGGTAATACACTAAGGTTTAAACGTAAGATACTATCGCATCCACGATAATTGGTAAGAGTATCAAAATAAGAACCTGAACTACAGCGTAATATTCCTGCGAACAAATAACACCCACCACCGCAAGTCGTTTGATTGATAATACCTGTAGACGAAGCGTTTACTGCTAATATGGTAGTTAAAATACTATCACAACCACTTCGGGCAGTAAGTGAATCGTAGTAAGTGCCACCCACAAATCTATTTGCACCTCCAGCAAAATAAGAATCACCTGAACATATAGAGACATTTCTAGTAAATCGTTTTACTGAATCAACAATTAAAGTTGTATTTACAATACTATCACAACCTGTAAATGAATTAATAGTATCTCGGTATAAATTAGGTATTGAACGAGGAATGCCATTGATTAAAACGGTTTCACCAAAACAAATACTTACACTTTGGGAAGTGGTAGGTACTGCTAAAACACTCAAGTTGGTTCGTTTTATTGTATCACATCCTAATCCACGTAAAGTATCATAATAACTACCATTTGTATTTCTTAAGGCACCACCAGCAAATACATAATTGCCTGTACAAATGCTCGTATCAACAATTAAATTAAATGCAGTGAATGGTAAACAAGAATTTTTCATATAGTTAATATAGGATGCATTAGCCAGAGAGTTAGCTAAGCCCGGACTTTCAATACTACCTCCTAATAATGCAGTGTCTCTAGAGAAATTTAGTGGGTTAAAGGCATTATTATCTATTGTATTCATAAAACGAACCACACGATTACTCATATTACCAGGGTAATATACATCATTTGAATCGACATTAGACCCCCATCCAATAGCATGGTAAGGACCATTAATGGCTAATGGGTTTACGGTATGAAATGCATCATTGGTATTATTCATCGATAAGGAGTTCCAGTTCCCAGTAGAAGTATAAGTTGCCCCTGCATAGGTAGTAAACACTAAGGTTCCAGAAGGGACAGTGGTATTGTGATCTAGTAATGCTGAAGAACTAGGTAAAATATAAACGCAATCATGATTACTATCTGTTTCATCATCAGCAGGTAATGCTGGGTTGGGGTCAGTTTCATTATAAATAACTATTAAAGATCCCATACGTATATTAGACCATTGAGCAGCATTTGAAAAACGTTTATGCCCAGATGCAATACCATTGCCCGCTCCAGCAGCATGCCAAGAGTTGTTATCATCAAATACCCAACCGCGAATATCAACAGTAGAACTAGTACACGTAGGGTTGCCGATTACTAAAAACTCGACATATTCTTGAGAACCTGCAGGACCTTGAGATACTTCATTGATTATTAATTGTGCTTGAGAAACTTGAATACCAATGAAAAGCAGGACTATAATTTTAAATATATGATTCACTTGTAAATGATTAAAAATGTTTAATTGAAATGCAAAATTACGCTAATATTTACTATCAATTTTGATAAGATGCAAATTCTTTATCAAATGTTGCTTGTTTCATCCGTATCTTTGTAAATAAGATGGATATTGAATCTTTTAGAGAATATTGTATAGCCAAAAAAGGGGTTACAGAATCATTCCCTTTTGGAGGTGATACACTGGTATTTAAAGTGATGGATAAAATGTTTGCTTTAACAGGTATAGATAGTATAGAATTGAAAGTAAATTTAAAATGTGATCCCATTTATGCCGAAGAGTTAAGAGCCGAGTATCCATCTATCACAGGAGCTTATCATATGAATAAAAAATACTGGAATACGGTAAATTTTAGTGATAAACACTTGAAAGATGTAGATATCAAAAAATGGATTGATCACTCCTATGATCTAGTAGTGGAAGGATTAACTAAAAAACAAAAAACAGCATTAGAAGAATGGACGTAGTAACGATGGTTATTTTTAGTTATATGATTTATAAACTATGTAACAATAAAGGAATTAGCTCTAAATTTTGGATATTCAGATTTATTAGTCTTTCAGTAGGATTTGAATTGTGTATTGGACTTATTTTTATGTCCATTTATGGAATGAGTTTTATGGAAGATATACAGAAGATGATCGTGGTAGGAGGAATTAATATACTTATTATTACAGCCATATTTTTTTTAGTACGAAAAAACATCTCCAATATTGTTGATGAAAACGATAATGACCCTGATAAGGATACCACTCCTGAAAAAGATTTGTCTTATTTCAGATAGATGATAGATGCAAAAAAAGGTTGATTATTTAATAGTTGGTCAAGGATTAGTAGGCACTTTACTAGCCTATTTTCTACTCAGAGAAAAACAAGAAGTATTTATTATTAATGCCGATATACCAGGTGCATCATCCGTGCATTCTTCAGGTATTATCAATCCTATAACGGGTAGGAGATTCGCAAAATCATGGCGAATCGATACATTTTTGCCTTTTGCAAAAAAAACATATAAAGCCTTAGAACAATTATTACAGCAGGATTTAATTGAAGAAGTAGATTTTTGTAAAATTATTAATTCTACTAAAGATGAAAACGACTTATCTATAGATATGGGGGCAAGTGAATACTTACCCTATTTCCCGAAACAAGAAAAAGTATATTTAGATCCTACTCATTTTGAAACTCCCAATGGTGGATATATTATTAAAGAAGGATTGCGATTAGATACAAGCCTTTTACTGAAGACCTTTAAACAATATTTACAAGCAAAAGACAACTATAAAGAAGAAGAGTTCAATTATTCAGTTTTAGATATTGAAAACTCTTCATATAAAAATATATCCTTTGATAAAATCATTTTTTGTCAAGGATTTACGAATGTAAATAATCCTTATTTTAAACATATTCCAATTACTCCTAATAAAGGAGAATACCTCATTATTCGAACAAAACAAGCTCATCAATTGAAATATACGATTACTTCAAATGGTATCATTTCGCCCATTAGTGATGTGTTGTGCTATATAGGAGCTACTTATGAGTGGGTTGGAGTAGATTTGTCAATTACTGATAAAGCAACAAAACACTTACGTGACGTTTTTGAAAATGTATGTAAAATGCCTTATGATATAGTTTCGCAGGGTGTTGGTATTCGTCCAGCTATACAAGTAAGAAAACCTATTTTAGGGGTGCATCCAGATTATCCAAATATGGCCATGATTAATGGTATGGGTACAAAAGGTACTATGTTGGCTCCCTATTTTACTCATCAATTAATGCAGTATTTAGTATATGGATTCTTATTAGAAGAAGAGGTTTCTATAAAAAAATAAAGCCTCAACTTTCGTTGAGGCTGACAGTGTTTAAGGTTAGGTAATTACTATCGAATTATTTTAAAAGCGTAACACTTCCTTGATAATATTCACGTTTACTATCTAAATATTCAGCTTCTACATAATAAACATAAACACCTGGATTCATTATTTTTCCTTTAAAAGAGCCGTCCCAGCCTATATCCTGACGATTAGATTCAAATAATAATTCTCCCCATCTATCATAGACTGTGAATTTCAATTTTTTGATTCCTTCGCCATATACTTTAAGAATATCATTAATACCATCTGCATTACTAGGGGTAAATGCATTTGGCACATAAGATTTCACATGCTCCTCAACTAATACATATAATGTGGCTTCACCATAACATTCATAATTACTTAGAGTGTGTGAATGATCATAAACTCTAACCGTATATATCATATCATTATATGGATTTACAATAGGATTTGGACAATCGCTGCAAGACAATCCTTGAAGTGAACTCCAAACATAAGTAGGATTAGTGGCGTTTTGTACAACTACTTGTACTTGTTGAGCAGCTCCTAATTCTAAATAAATAGTATCTGGTACCATATCAACTATCACTGGAGGAGGGAATGGTACAAATTGTATTAAACTATCGATACAACCGTTTGCATTTGTTGCAATAATTAAATGATTTCCTGCACCTAAACCATAAAAGATACCAAAGTTTTGACTTGGTCCATTATCGATACTCCAAGTATAAGGAGGATTTGCTAATGCAGTTACAATAATACTACCATCAGTATATTGTGCTCCATAACAAGTAGTACTATCAATGATAAAACTGAATGTATCTATCGGTGGTCTACCAATAGTAGTAGTATCTGTAGCTAAACAACCGTTGGCATCATATCCTCTTACATAATAAAATCCTCCAGGTAAATCAACAAATTTAGGATTATTGTCTGAATTGAATACTAATCCATTTTGTGAGTACTCATAATGATTGTATGGTAATGTTCCTCCAAAACTATTAATAAATATTTTGCCATTTTCACTATCCCAACATTGTACATCAATACTAGTTGCGTCAATAGTAAATAAGGTAGGATTAATTAATGTTGTAGTAGCTGTTGTAGAACAATTGTTTCTATCTTTCACAACTATGGTATAAATACCAGCTACTAATCCACTAAAGCTATTCGTAAATGAAAATGTAGTTCCTGCATCAATCGAATATTGATATGGAGCAGTTCCACCTCTAGGGGATATAGTAATTCCGCCTGTTGCATCATTATGACATTTATTTGGAGTAAGCACTATGGTCAAGTCAATTGGAGCTGGTTGTGTAATAGTTATATTTATAGAATCTACACATCCAATAGAATCCTGCACATAGGCTCTATAATTTCCTGCACCTAAAGGTCCTAAAATATTAGATGAAACATATAGTATATTGTCTAATGAATATTGGAATGGTGCAGTTCCATTTGTTGTTCCAACTTGTACGCTTCCATCAAAGCTTCCATAGCAAGTAGTTGGTGTATTGACTAATATAGTAGGAATTATTCGTAATGGTTGTGTTATAGTAACAACTACATTTTTAGTGCAACCATTAAAATCTCTAACAGTTAAAGTATAAGTACCAGCAGTAAGATTATTAAATAGTCCTGTGCTCTGCCATGCACCGCCAATATTGAATTGATACGGAGCGATTCCGCCACTCACACTAGCACTAATTTGACCATCATTTCCTGAAAAACATTTTACATTTCGTTGTGTATAGCTTAATGAAATGCTATCAGGTTCTGTAAGCGTAATACTATCTGTATGTGTGCAGCCTAATAAATCGGTAACTACTACACGATATGTTCCAGCTCTTAAATTAGTAGCTGTCGCTGTAGTTTGAGCTAAAGGATCATTCCATAAATAACTATAAGGAGTTGTTCCTCCACTCGCTGTTATGGTAGCATTTCCAGTACTTGCACCATGACAAAGAATATTCGTTCTACTCATTGTGCCAGTCAATAAAGTTGGTTGAGTAATAGTAAATGTATCAGATAAGGTACATCCATTAGAATCTGTAACAGTCACATAATAATTATTTGCAGTTAAGCTATATGCCGAATCTCTTGTAGAACCTGATGACCAATTATAAGTGTATGGTCTAGTACCATTGCTTACGCTGATTCGCACCAGTCCATTATTACCTAAATAACAACTTACATTTCGTAATGCAGATAAGGTAATTACCATTCCTGCAGGTTGAGTGATAGTAAAATCAATAGAATCCATACATAAATATCGATCTAATACATATGCTCTGTGAGTTCCAATTCCTAGACTTCCAATGGTACTTGAACTACCAAAACTTGATCCATCAACAGCATAACTGAAAGGTGAAACCCCATTCGTTGGAGTAATCGTAACACTTCCATTATTATAACCAAAACAAGTAATATTACTTATTGTAATAGTAGGAGCGATACGTAATGGCTGGTTAACACGAATACTATCTCTAATAATACAATTATTAGTATCTCTCACTTGTATGGTATACATACCTTGCGTTAATGAATTAAAGATGTTGCTTGTAGAATAAGCACTACCATTTATTGAGTACTGATAATTTAAAGTACCACCTGTCACTGTTGCTCCGATAGTTCCATCAGATCCATTATTACAAGTAACATTTGAACTATCTAAATTTAAAGTTAATGGAGCTGCTCTTGAAATAATAAATGAAATAGAATCCATACAATTATTGGTGTCTCTAACATATGCCACATAATTACCTTGCACAAGTCCTCTTAATGTATCTGATACTTGATAAGTAATTTTATCTAAAGAATATTGATATCCAGGTGAGCCATTTGTTGGAGTAACTACAACAAAACCATTTGAAGCGCCTGTACAAGCTTCGGGTTGATTGCTCGTAATAACAGGTAAAATACGTAATGGGTTTGCAAATGTATATACCGAGTCGTCTAAACAATTATGTGCATCACGAATACGAATGGTTTGAGTTCCCGCACTAAATCCAGATAAGATTGTTGAGCCACTATAGGTAATACCATCTAAACTATAAGCATAACTTAAACTACCGCCAGTACCACTCAATATAAGTGATCCATCATTCCCATTATTACAAGTGATAGGATTTACACCTACAATATTTAATCTTAAAAGATCTGGTCGTGGAACGAAGATAGAATCTATTAATTGACATGCATTACTATCACTAACAGTGACAAAATAATTTTGTGAACATAAACCTATAGCATTATAGGTAGTTGAGCCACTAGACCAATTATAGTGATAACCACTGCTAAAAGGTACTGAGCCCGATGGATATATTCGTGCTTGGCCATTACAACTGCTATAACATAAGGTACTATCAGCCATAAAAGAATCAATGAGTAATGGAGTAGGTTGTGTAATAAGAAAAGTATCAATAGCCGTACAAAATTTACTATCAATTACAGCTAATATATAGGTGCCACTAGGAATATTGGCTAGTAGGTTTGTACCTCCAATGGTATTCCATAAATAAGAATAAGGGCTTGTACCACCAGTAACTGAAACCCTAATTCTTCCAGTATTTGTTCCGTAACATATAGCATTTTTTAATGTATCTAATGTTATTACAACTGATGGGTTTTCAGACATCGTAAATGGAATGGAATCTCTACAATCAAAACTATCTAATGCGATGATATAATGGTTTCCTGCCCAAATATTTCTTACGGTATCACCAAAAGTAGGTGTAGCACCATCTAAACCATACCTGACTCTACCAGAGTTATTCCAATGAGCCATAACTACATAACCCGAACTATCGCCCCTACACCTAACCGGACTATTAATTAAAATAGAATCATCGAGAGGCAATGCATCTCGTATGTTAAAGACGACAGAATCTAAATAGCACCTGTCTATATCTGTAAATTTAAAACAGATTGCGGTACCCGATGAATATACCCATTTATACCTAGTGGTACTTGATGGTAAAGGAATCCAAGAATGTAATAAACCTCCGGGTCCTGCATCTAATCGAATAGAATCTTGACTACACCTAATAGTATCTTCTCTGAAATAAGGAGTGACATAAGCACCAATTACATATACAGTTGTAGTATCATATAAACTTAAGGAATCTACTCGCCTCAATGAAGTAGTACAGGAATCTAGAATTACGGCTCTTGCATAATACTGAATGGCAGTAGGGAAAGGGCCAGGTAAAGAAGGACATAATGATACGGTAGTATCAGATGCTAATGGAGCACTAGGACTAATAACTGGATACCAATAAATTTGAACGGGCATTTGTGGTCCATTTGGAGTGAATCTATAAGCATCATTAACAGCAGTCCAGGATGTAGCATTTCTTCCAGGTACAGTATAAGCAACTGTTCCAGCTTGATTTTGTATCCCTTCAATGGCTCTACCTCCATTCCAACCTGGGCATACAGGTTTATTGGTAATATATATATCAATTATATTAGTTGTTTCATACAATACAATTTTACTCGTATGTCTAAGTGATGTACAACTAAACATGGGTATATTGGTGTATTTTACTACAAATGCTCTCCAGGGAGCAGTACCAATAGTTTGATATGTAACATAAGTTGGAGTAAAACCAACACTAGGATCAATATCTTGATATGGACCTAAAATTGAATTCCGAACCTCAGGAACAGCACCACCAGGGATACCTGTTGTGAATGCCCATGGGGAAAAAGCCCCAGCTAATACGGTATTAAATGATAGATATCCATTTGCTGATAATACACATTGAGTATAGGTGTTACCAAAGAAGCAAAAATCAAAACCAATTGGAATGATAGTAGAGTGAATATCATCTAAGGCAATAGATCCAGGAGCTGCTACTCCACCTCCCTCGCAGGGTAGACTTGGCACATAAGGTATTGCTGCACCAGTATATGCAGTTGTAAGTCGTAAAGTAGGTAAGCTTGCAGTAATTGTAGCGCAAGTACCATTGCAAATACTATCTCTGTCTGTAATGTTAAACGGAACAACTGAACAAGCTTGTGAGAATAGTTGTTCGTAACAAAACAGCATTAAAGACATTAAGACTAAGGATTTAAGTAAATTTCTTTTCATTGTTTTGGCTTTATTAATGATTAAAAATCGGGACAATAGTTTTCATCCGCTCTTCTTCTATCGTCTTCACCGAAGACATAAATGGCAGAGATTTCTAATGAACCTTGTGTTTTTGTGGCTATTTTCAATCCGGAAGTATTTACGTCATAGCTTACTCCTGCAGTAAGACCTTTCCATTTAATTCCAACTGTTGGAATTACCGCATCTTTAAATCTATAGTATGCTCCAACTAAAATTTTAGTATCGTCATTGATTAAATATTTAACTCCTGCTCCGCCTACGTATTCTTGAGCGGCTGCTTGATACATAAATAAAAAGGAAGGAACCACTACAAAATAATCTGATAAGTTTATTTCAGCATTAGCATGTGCTACATATCTTCTATCTAAACGATAATCTCTATTCCCTAGAAGAGATTCTCTAGGTTTGTTAATATGATATAAACTAAATCCAATTGAATATTTGAATCTGTCGTAACTACTTCTCCATAAAGCACCAGCATTTATATCTGGATAAATTACGGGTTTACCTGCAGTACCAATTTCACCATTTGGCAAATCGGTATTAAATCCTAAATCTTGTAATTGAGATTCGAAAACTAAATCATTTATAAATACTCGTTTTGTTGCTATTCCGCCTTGAAGGCCAATAGATATAACATGTCTACCAAAACGATCTACGGCTCTATGATAAGCTAATGATAGTAAAGCACTTTGAGTAGTAAGAGCTCCATTTCCTGCTCGATCTCCAAAAACAGTTAATCCAATTCCAATTCGGCTATTATCCCAAGCGTTTGTTGGAATGATCATGTCAAAAGAACCAGAATAGGTATGGAATGTAGGAGTTCCGAAATTATCAGTTACTTTCCACCATTGATTTCTATAATTGGCAGCCACTCTATATTTTCCATTAAAACTCGCTGTTAATGCAGGGTTTAGAGTTAATGGAGACATATAATATTGACTAAAATGTATGTCTTGAGCAACCATTTTAGTTGATAAAAATAAAAATGGAATAACTAAAGCGTAAAAAACTATTTTCATAAAAGCATATTTAACATACTAAGGTACTTATTTTTCAAGGAAAATCAAATAAAAAAAGTGCAATTTTCTAATTATTTTTTAAAACAATTATAATCGTATCTTTTTGTACCAAAAACGTAGGATACTTT
Source organism: Saprospirales bacterium (assembly GCA_947464015.1). Classification (GTDB taxonomy): domain Bacteria; phylum Bacteroidota; class Bacteroidia; order Chitinophagales; family CAMDFR01; genus CAMDFR01. The sequence continues at coordinate 14,169 of CANHVE010000034.1, forward strand.
GAATAAAATCATAAAATAACTATCCTTATCTTTAGGATCGCCACGTTGCTGTCCAGGAGCAGTCATAGCCCCATACGTATTGTCTGGATCTAACTCTATTGAACGTCTACTTAATGCATAAATCAGACTTGCTTGTTCGGGCGAATAGTTGTTGTATAATTCAGCTGGATCAACATAACTTGTACTTACATCGTCAATGTAATCGGTTAAAGTGATATGATGGATACATTCTAAAGTGAATTTCCAATGTTTATTATATTGGTATTTAAAACCAATAGATATTGGGAAATTGGGTTGGATTAAACTGTATTTTGTTCTATGTCCAGGCAATCCTTGTCCTTCTGTTCCTAAAGATTGCAAAGGTATCCAAGCACCATTATAATAAGCCTTAGGATTCATGTAGAAAACACCTACTCCAGCTCCAATAAAAGGAGTAAAATAACTATGAGATTTATATATTTTTTTATAACGTAGTAAGTCAAAATGAGCCATTAAAGTTAACTCCACAAATGGCGATTTAAAATTTAGATTACGATAATGTCTGCTCCAAAATTTTGAAGGCATTTGAGCGCTTAACCATTTATCATCACCTCTTAATTCGCCAGCAGATAAACTTACATTTATAGATACAAAACGCTTACAATTATATTGATAAAAGATAGTGCCAGCGGGTCTAAAGGCTTTAGCTTCAACATCCCTTAGAAAAGGAGTTCCAATATCGTTTGCTCCTCCTAAATCGCCTAAAAAATTGGAAACACCAATGCCTATTCCAATTTCATGTTTCTGTGCAACTAGACCACTTCCAATTAATGTGATATAAGTTGCAATTAAGCATATCTTTTTCATAGCTAATAGAGTTTGAATAATTATCTATCTAAAACAATTATTAGTACTTAGTTAGCAGTACTAACAAGTGCTATGAAGAAGAAACGAGAATTGAGTTGAATATATTGTATAAATTAATAATCCCCTAGAGTTTCTTCTAGTTGACCAAGAGCATTTGCTAACTGATCGTTAGATGGTGCTACACCATGCCATTTATAACTTCCTTGCATAAAATCAACACCCTGTCCCATGTTGGTTTTCATAATAATAGCAACTGGTTTTTGTTTACCAGTAAGTGATTTCGCTTTAGTAAGTGTATTGATTACATCGTCCATATCGTTGCCATTCATAGTTAAGGTAGACCATCCAAAAGCCTTAAATTTCTCTTCGATATCCATAAGGTTTAATACTTTTTCCATTGGTCCATCAATTTGCGCATTATTAAAATCGATAGTAGCGATTAAATTATCTATTTTATTATGAGCGGCAAACATGATTGCTTCCCAATTTTGACCTTCTTGTAACTCACCATCACCATGCAGGGTGTAAACGATATGAGAATCTTTGTCCATTTTTTTAGCCATTGCTAATCCACAAGCAACTGATAATCCTTGACCTAGAGAGCCAGATGCAATACGAATGCCAGGTAAGTTTTCGTGAGTAGCTGGATGACCTTGAAGTCTGGTATGTAATTTTCTAAAAGTAGCTAATTCTTTTACTTCAAAAATGCCCGCACGAGCCATAGTACTATAAAAAACAGGGCTAATATGTCCATTCGATAAAATAAACACATCTTCATTTTTGCCATTCATATTAAAATCTTTTTTATAATCCATTTGATGGAAGTATAAAGCGGTAAAGAAATCAGCACAACCTAGCGAACCACCAGGATGTCCAGAATTGACTGCATGCACCATTCTAAGTATATCTCTTCTAATTTGTGTGGCTACTGATTTTAATTCTGCTATAGATTTCATATGTAAATTATTGATTTGTAAAAATACGCACATTCAAAGTGTTTATACTTTTTTAGTTTTCTACCTTTTTTTAACATATTTTTAACTTTTAACTTTTTAAATTTTTTTTAACAAAATCACCAAAATATGACGAAAAGACACATTTATTTATTGTTGATGTGCATGTTCTTTGTAAGTTTTGTCTTTGGACAACGCACAGTCACTGGAACAGTCACAGATGCAAAAACTAAAGAGCCGCTAATGGCTGTTTTAGTATTGGTAGAAGGTACAACGGTAGCTACTACCACAGATATTAATGGTAAATATTCTATTATTGTCCCCACTAACGGGAAGAATCTAGTATTTACTATGATTGGGATGGTTTCTTCCACCCAGATTATTGGTACTTCAGACATTATTAATGTTGCATTAAGTACTAATGAGAAAATGTTAAATGATGTAATAGTAACTGCAGTTGGGATAAAGCGTGAAGCTAGATCATTGGGTTACTCGACAACTACTATAAAGGATGATGATTTAAATAAAACAAATGATCGTAGTGCATTAAATGAACTGCAAGGTAAAGTTGCAGGGGTTAATATTTCAAGTGCACAAGGTTCACCGGGTTCATCTACTAGAGTAGTTATGAGAGGTGGTAATTCATTATTAGGGAATCAACAAGCGTTAATAGTTGTAGATGGCGTACCAACTAATAATAGTTCATTTGGTGTGGGTGATGATTTTAATGACAAAGCAGATGTTTTGAATAATGGTATTGATTATGGAAATAGAGGGAATGATATTAATCCACAAGATATCGCTTCTATTACGGTATTAAAAGGCCCAGCAGCAACAGCATTATATGGTTCTAGAGCTTCTAATGGTGCAATAATAATCACTACAAAAAGTGGAAAGCCAGCTGCTAAAGATGGTCGTAAATTTAAGGTAAGTATCAATTCAAGTACATCCTTTCAAAGTATTTTAAAGTTACCAGAATTTCAAAATACATTTGGACAAGGTGGTGAAGGAGCTCCAGATTCAAGAGAGAATTTTAGTTGGGGTCCAGCTTTTGATGGTGTAACTCGTCCATGGGGACAGCAAATATTAGATGATAGTGGAAATGTAATTCAAAAAGTAAAACCTTATTCAGGATTACCTAATAACGTGAAATCTTTTTTTAATACTGGGATAACAATCAATAATAATATATCTATTCAAGGTGGTACAGATAAAACAAATTATTATTTATCATATAATAACTTAAGCACTAAAGGGGTAATTCCTACTACTGGATATAATAGAAATTCAGTAAAATTAAATGTAGGACACGAGTTTAGTGAAAAACTATCATCTACAGCTTCTGTATCATATACTAGAACCAAAGGAGATTTAGTTAGTCAAGGTCAAGGAACATATTCAGTTTATGATCAAATTATCCAAACTCCACGAGATATTCCTATTCAAGAGTTAAAAGATTTAGAAGATCCTTTTAATCAATTAGAAACTTATTATGGAGCGTATACTCAAAATCCTTACTATGTATTGAATAATCAGAAAAACGATAATACAGTAGATCGTTTTTTAACCACTTTAAGTTTAGATTATCAAGCATTAAAATGGTTAGGTTTTACTGCTCGAGTAGGTAATGATTATGCTACAGATGCTCGTTATGAAAGAAGAAAGAAATTTGCTGTAACAGATGGTGGTCAAAATGATGGTCAGCATTTTGATGGTTTATATTCGGAAGATATTTATAGAACTAATGATTTGAATACTGATTTCATTGCACATGTAGATCATACTTTTAAACATGATATCGGATTACATGTATTAGTAGGAAATAATATCAATCAAAGAAGTATCAAAAATACTTATGCTTCAACGAATGGATTGATTATTCCTGATTTTTATAATTTAAAAAATTCAGAAGGTAGACCAATCGTTGAGAACAGAACCTCATTAAGAAGATTAGTAGGTGTTTATTCAAGTTTAGATTTAAGTTGGAAAAACATGTTGTTCTTAGGATTTACAGCTAGAAATGACTGGTCATCTACTTTACCTAAAGGAGGCAATTCATATTTTTATCCAAGTGTAAATGGATCATGGGTATTTAGCGAATTGATTAAAGACAATAATGGTAAAATATTATCATTTGGTAAATTAAGAGCTAGTTGGGCTAGCGTAGGTAACGATGCTCCTGTATACTCTTTAACCAATGTATTTGTACCTGCCGAAGTAGGTGATGGATATGTAAATTCAACTGTTACTCAACCATTCCCAGGTGCTGGTGGTACAGGATTAGTTCCAGCATATACAGTTGGTAATTCAGGAGGAAATCCAAATTTGAAACCAGAGAGAACTAGTTCTTGGGAAGTAGGATTAGAAGCCTCTTTCTTTAAAGATAGATTATATTTTGATCTTGCGTATTATCAAGCAAGAAGTAAAGATCAAATTTTCCCAATTAATATAGCTCCAAGTTCAAGTTTAACTTCACAAATTATTAATGGTGGTCTAGTAACGAATAAAGGCGTTGAGTTAGCAGCAAGAATAATTCCAGTGAGTTTAAGCAATAGTTTTAAATGGGAAGTATATGGAACCTTTACTAAAAACGTAAATAGAGTAGAGAGTTTAAAAGATGGAGTTGATCAACTAGTTTTAGGAGGTTATTCAAATATGAGTATTGTAGCAAAAGTAGGTGAAGCTTATGGCTCATTCTATTCTCAAACGGCTATGAGAGATGAAAATAATAATGTTATTGTAGATGCTACAACTGGTTTACCAATATTAAGCGATAAACCTGAAATTTTAGGTTCATTCCAACCAAAATATTTAGCTAGTTGGGGAACCAAATTATCATTCAAAGGAATCTCATTTAATATTTTATTTGATACTCGTCAAGGTGGTTTAATTTATTCTAGAACCAAAGATTTACAAGAGTTTGTTGGTACCTCTCCAAACACGTTAGAAAATAATAGAGAAGATTTTATTTTTCCTAATAGTGTAATTGAAACTTCTCCTGGAGTTTATGAAACGAATACATCTGTAAAATTCCATCCACAAGATTATTGGACAGATCAAGCTGATGCTAGCGTTAATTTAATTAGTGGAAGTTTTATTAAATTAAGAGAGATGTCATTGTCTTATCAATTCCCTACTAAATGGTTTAAAAATACTAAATCAATTACTGGATTTCAGTTGAGCTTTTTTGGAAATAATTTAGCTTTATGGACTCCAAAATCAAATACATTTATCGATCCAGAAGCTAATAGCTATGGTAATGGAAATGCGCAAGGGTTTGAATATGGAACCACTCCATCTTTGAAAAGTATGGGATTTAGTATTAAAGCAGATTTTTAATAATTAAGTAAATTGAAAGAAATGAATAAAATAAAATTTTATATATTCCCTATACTTGTAGTAATAGTTATTGCA